>NZ_KV808505.1:0-695 GCF_001812305.1 Staphylococcus sp. HMSC056G08 | reverse complement strand
ATATAGAAAAATTAGAATCCGAAAAAGAAGTTCTGAATTTCCTCTTCGGATTACGTAACACTAAAATAACAGATTCTAACGTTGAATTAATCAGCACAAAAATTTATGAAAAGATGTTGGAACATCCTACAGCGGATGCGTGGAGCTTTTTTAGATTTGCGATTGCAAAAGAAAATATATTGTTAGGCAACTTAATCAATGTGAACGAAAGGAATCTGGAATCGGTAATTCTTCGAAGGCATCGAGAAGACGCTCGAAAAACTCGTAAAGCTTTACTTGGTTATTGTGAGATGGAACCTCTTTACACACCTGAATAAATTGTTGTGATTTCAAAGAAAACTCTAAATACTTTTCATATCCTCTATAACTAATAATCCTTTCACGCATTACTGTTATTGATGCTGATAGATGTTTAAGAGTAGTTAAGTAATGATTGTATTCATTTTGCTCAGTTACTGAACAAAGTGAATAAGCTATATTAACAAGTGAATTGCTAATCATATACAAATCTCTTTTCCATTCATAGTGTTCTAAATTTTTAGAGAAGTAATCATATTGATGGTTTCGACGCAACTGATCTTCTTCTAATCTACGAAGATAATTATCTTCAATATTATTTTCATTTCGATTATCCATATATTCCACCTCCAATCCAATGCAAAAGCATTCAGAAAGATTATACCAGAAAGGAGAAT
>NZ_KV808504.1:2009-5018 GCF_001812305.1 Staphylococcus sp. HMSC056G08 | reverse complement strand
AGAACTTCTTTTTCGGATTCTAATTTTTCTATATCATTCATCATTTCTTTCTCCTTTCAACAATTTGTTAAGCCGATCATCTACTGAAATCCACGAGTTCTCTAAATGATGTAATTTATCGAAGCTTTCAACGCCCATATCATGTTGAGACTGATGATGCTCTCTGCATAGCGCTAACACTTCATATCCGTAATGGTTCATTGTCTTACGGTTCTTACCTCTACCTATTGCGTAATGATGTGCAAGGTCTGAATGAGGTTTACCGCAGATAACACAGTTACGGTTGACTGTAGACCAGTACAAGAAAGATTTATCTTGTTTAAGCAGGTCGCTTGTTTCTCTTCTCATAGGAATTTGATGATGGAACATGAATGCTATGATTAACTCTATTAATTCACTGGCTACTTTCCTTTCACAGTTGGATAGACTGATTGGATCATAACCGTTCATAATTTCTAATTCTGCTTGAAATCTCGCTCTCAACGCTTCTACTGGTTCACCCCAGTACCTCTCTATATCGTTAAGCAATGCGAATATCTTCTTTCTTTGTTCATGCGTAATACTTTTGTTGTCATACACTTTAACTTCTGCTAAAACCGAATATCCGTTGTCTATCAGTTCTGTGTGACTTTGTTCTAATTCAATACCAGTGGCAACGACGGAATAAGTACCGTCGCTGTCTTGCTGGTATCTAGTGATATGTTGCATTAAACCACTCCTAGAAAGCTAAATCTGAATCATTGTAGCCTAATGGATCGTTTGCAAATGGATTATCTTGATTGCTTAACGGTTGCTTCTGCTCTGGTTGATTGTTTCCGCTTGCTAACTGTTCTTTACGTTTCATTTCATCCGTTTTAGGTTCAGGCTTATTTACAATCTCGTCGCCTTTGTTCCAAACTTTTACAAATGATAGACGCACAAAGTATTTTCCTTGGTCCTCGTTGAATTTATTCTTCAAAACGATTGTTCCAAATTTGTTTACTAACTCATCAGTATCAAAAGTTAAATCTGGTAAATTCAATTTGATACCTAAGCGTGTTAACAACTCGATATATTGTTTTTCTTGAAAATCTTGTTCAAATGGTGGGACAAACTGGTTATGACTGAATTGTTTACCCTCGTTATTTTCAAATACGATTGTGAAGTATCGGTTTTGATTATCATTAAATTGAATCTCTTTAACTTTTACTGTGAATTCCCCAGCACCTAAGAAGTCGCCGCCTTTTAAGAATTTCTCTTGATTAGTATCTGTAATGTGATTTGCTCTACCTTGAATTTTCATAATTGAATTGCTCCTTTGATTTTTAAATTTAGTTTCCGTTTCTGATTGCTTGAACTACGTCAGTAAGGCTTGGATTGATGAATTTTTTGTTTGTAATCGTAACGCTTGGCGAATGTCTTATTTTTGTTTCAAATATCGGTGAAGGTTCTGCATTAAATACATAGTTGAATGCTTTCTGTCCGTCTTGGTCATTTTCTTCAATCATCATTCTGCCTAGTACATCTGACTGGCTTAACACAGCCTTTTTAATCTGTTCCTGCGCTTCAATGGTAATTGTTGGATTGATTGTACTTCCTTCGTCATCTTTGTCCTTGTTGATGCCCTCATGCCCGCTGATAGCAAGATGAAATTGATAATGTTCCTGTAACTTAGAAATAAATCTATACATGTGAACAATGCGTGTAGCGGTTGCGCCCCAGTCATTGAATGTAGGCTTTCTAGTTTGACCTGCCATAATGTCATCAATCGTGATGTCGCGTAACTTCTGAATAGTTTCAATCACTACGACGTCAATTTGTTTTCCGTTAGATCTAAGATGCTCTAAAATTTGAGGTAACGCTTTAACTACTGCTACAAAGTGTTGATAGTTTTTTACTTGTACGACTGCACCATCTTCTGTCACTGTTGTACCGTCCTCATTGATGTCTAATACGAGTGCGTTGTTATCTTTAGTTAAGAAAGTTGTTTTCCCTGTACCGAACTTTCCATATACTGCAAATTTATAAAACTTATGTTCGTTCTGCTTACTGATGTCCTTCACTCCTAATTGAGTTAGAATATCTTGTTTTTGTTCTTCACTCATCTAATCACCAGGCTTTCAGTCACTTTAAGCTCAGCACCCGGCACTTCTTTGCCTGCTTTCAAGTCGTCTGTCAGTTGCTTAGCATTTAACTTAGGTGCTTGAGATAACCAATATTCATCAGGGATTAGCTTTTCATCTGTAATTGACTTGCTTGGAGCATTTCGCTTCTTAAATACATAGTTTTTAGAGGTACGATAATTAGTTAATTCTTGAACCTCCAACATGTCCTGTAGGTAGCCTTTCAATTTATCAGCTAGGTTCAGTTTCTGTTTTTTTAGAGTTTGCAGACGCTTGATTTCCTTATCTATAATTTCAACATCACCTTCTGCTGAACGTTTGAGGCCGATAATGTTATCAACTTTAGTGTCCATATCAGCTTTAATTGCATCTAATGTGTCCTTAATATCTTCAAATGAATAACCTTCATCCATTTTGTCTAAAACTTCTTTGTAGCCTTCGGATAAGTTATATAAGCTGGCCATATTTACCCCCACCCTTTCGAAAAGTAAGCCATGATTTTGTCGAGTTCGTCTGTCTGTTCTTCAATAAATGTGTATATATCTTGTTTAATAATCTCTTCTGCAGTTTCAATGTCTGATAAACTGGCGACTGCTGTTTTTGTAACGTAAACATTATTTACAGTCGAAACTAAAATACTGATATGATCATCTTCTCTTGCGATTTCTCTCATAAACTCAAAGCCGTCTACCTTGAATTTATGACGCACTACTGCACCTTGTTCAAAATACATTTGCTTATCCCTCCAATTTTTGATATTGTAGAGGCTGAAAAAACTGATGTAATTTTCAACCTCTACTCTGACTGTTAGCAATTGCCGTTGCTAGCAGTCTTTTTTAATACTTAATCGTAAATAACGTAATATACTCTTCGCCGTCATCGACTGCTTCCTCTGTTTCATCTTCTT
>NZ_KV808504.1:0-1909 GCF_001812305.1 Staphylococcus sp. HMSC056G08 | reverse complement strand
TCATCTTCTTCGAAGTACCAGACATCGAAGAACAGATAAACCGCTAATGATAAAAGTAATGACCACGCTGCTGATATGATGAAATCTTGTGTGATAAGTGTCAGGACGGATGTGCTTGCAAAGCAGAATGCGTATGCGATCCAGAATGATTTTTGCATTTTTCCATCTCCTGTTCGTACGTTTTTTGAATGGCTCCATGCTTCCACATAAACTCAAGCCAGTATTGGCATAGTTCCGCGCTAGGTTGTTTTTGTGTTTTTTCTGACATGGTTTATTTCCTCCTTATTCATCTGTTTCTTTTATTTTTGTATGCAATCTAAAGTTATTAATTGTTCTGATTTTGTGTTCTATTTTTTTAATAGTTGAAACACAATGAATTTTAGCTTCGTTCAGTTCATCCAACTGATTTTTAGTCTGTGCTACTAAGCTCTCAATATCATTAAGGTGTTTTTTTAACTCATCTAAATTTGTGGAAATGTACATAACTCTTTGATTCTCATGAATCGATTTTTTTCTTTTAAACATTTAGTTTCCTCCTAAAATTGTTCTCTGCTTGGACTTGTAAACCCAGTTCTCTCAATTACTGGTAACTTGTCTTCATTTTCAACTAAGCATTTAACTAAAAAATCATGGCCGCAATCTAAATAACCATCGATACTATCCCAGCTAAAATCAACTTCGCTTATTGTTTGAATCTTTTTACCTTTATAAATGATTACTGGTGGTGCGTTGACATTCTCTACTTTGATCACTAATAAATGTTTTCTTGTTAATTTGGTAATGAGTTTTTTATTTTGTTTATCATTGTGAAAAGCCCTTTCGTGTATAATGTTGTTATCTCCTAGTGGAAGGAGGTGAGGATTATGGCTAAAGATCATGTGACAATCGAGACATCTTGTCCTAATTGTGGTAAACGTATGAAAATCACTACTAAGAAAAAGCACAATAAATGCCCAAGATGTAAACTCGATTTCATTAGAAAGTAGTCTCGAATGTAATACCTTCATCAATTAACTCTTCAATAGTTTCTCGAGATTTTTCGAGTTCACGGATAGCTTTGTTGATTTTTAATTGTTTGATTTCTAGGTCTTTATTGTTGATATTTAATTGATGAACTACTTTAGGTCTGTTTTTATCTAGCACCTTTTTAGCGACTATTGCAGTAGTTGCTATTAAGAGTGCTATTTTAATTGCTTTGAGTTTGCTCATTTCGTTTCACCTCCTTTAATTCGTTCTATTGATTGTGGGTTTTGGTATAATCACCTAAGGAGGTGATATTATGCTTACAAACGAAGCAAATTTTGTTTTGCATCATTTTTATAAGATATATAAAGACCGTTTAGATGAAGGATATCCTGAAAAAATGGCCCGTTATTTTTATGACGATGAACAAGTACATCATAATTATTTTTTAGGCTTTAACTTCGATGATTTTTTAATCTATACAAAAGAGCTTTCTTCAAATGAATACGTTACACTCGGATATGGCGATGGTGGGTTCTCCGAACTAATAATCAATCCAAAAGCAATCATCGAAATGGAAAATTTATATAAAAATAATGCTAAAAAATTCATTAACACTTTAATAGACTTAAAAAAACTAACGGGAGCTTGATTATTCTCCTACAACATGCCATTCATCAGATATTAAGTCCTCTGCCAATGGTTGCCATCTTTGCTTATAGGACTTCTTATCTGGGATGGTGTACAACATGCCGTGGTACGGGTCATTTGTGGGTAATATGTTTCCTCTTAAACCTTCATTTTTTAAATCTTTTCTATAAATCGCTTTACCTTTTTCCATAGCTAACTTTGTTGCTTCTTGAATGTTCACTTTGTTCCACCTCCTTTAATTCCGCTAGATTGTAGGTAGGGTGTTACGCGTTTCTTAAAAACCTTTCAGCGTATA
>NZ_KV808503.1:0-96789 GCF_001812305.1 Staphylococcus sp. HMSC056G08 | reverse complement strand
GTCGGCGGTTCGAACCCGTCATTCTCCACCATTTTGAATTATATATATTTGTCGGAGGGGTAGCGAAGTGGCTAAACGCGGCGGACTGTAAATCCGCTCCTTCGGGTTCGGCAGTTCGAATCTGCCCCCCTCCACCATCTAATGGGCTATAGCCAAGCGGTAAGGCAACGGACTTTGACTCCGTCACTCACTGGTTCGAATCCAGTTAGCCCAGCCATTAGAGCCATTAGCTCAGTTGGTAGAGCATCTGACTTTTAATCAGAGGGTCAGAGGTTCGAATCCTCTATGGCTCACTCTTGCACCCTTGTGATAAGGGTGCTTTTTTTATTGCATTTTTTCCTTTGCTATTTGAATTCAAGTATATAATTCAATTGTGTATGTATTTTTATTCTAAGCTAAAGGGGGATGTATGCTATAATTTATATGTATGAGCGCTGTAATAATCAATCATACAGCATTCATTGTAATTAGGTTACCGGAGGAGATGCTATGAATTTTGGCGGCATTTTTGAAAATTTCAATACGGTAAAGTTAATAACAAGTATTCTAGACTTGCTTATAGTCTGGTATGTGATTTATCTGTTAATCACAGTATTCAAAGGTACTAAAGCAATCCAACTACTCAAAGGTATCATTGTTATTGTAATTGGTCGTTGGGTCAGTGCTGCTTTAGACTTGACTACTACTGCAAGATTGTTTGATATGGTTATCCAATGGGGGTTCTTAGCTATCATTGTGATCTTCCAACCAGAAATCAGACGTGCACTTGAGCAGTTAGGTAGAGGTAACCTGTTTAAACGCTATGTTGCTAATTCATCAGCAGATCAAGAGAAATTGATTAAAGCAGTTGGCGGAGCAGTACAATACATGGCCAAACGAAGAATTGGTGCTTTAATTGTGTTTGAGAAAAAGACAGGTCTTCAAGATTACATTGAGACAGGTATACCAATGGATTCTGATATTTCACAAGAGCTTTTGACGAATGTCTTTATTCCTAATACACCGTTGCATGATGGTGCAATGATTATTCAAGGAACAAAGATTGCAAGTGCTGCTTGTTATTTACCACTTTCTGATAGTTCTAAGATTTCAAAGAGTTTAGGAACAAGACACCGTGCTGCAGTAGGTATCTCAGAAGTTTCTGATGCATTTACCGCAGTGGTATCTGAAGAAACTGGTTCTATTTCTGTGACGTTTGATGGAAAATTACGTAAAGACATCTCACTAGAAGTCTTTGAAGAATTATTAGCTGAACATTGGTTTGATACAAGACTTCCAAAGAAAGGCGTGAAGTAGAATGTTTGAGAGCAAATGGGGTTTAAGATTTGTAGCATTTGTCTTAGCATTAGCTTTCTTTTTAACAGTGAACAATGTCTTTGGAGATATCTTTGGAACATCTAAACTATCACAAACTTCAACACGCACAATTTCGAATGTACCTGTAGAAGCTACATATAACAGTAAAAATTTATACGCTTCAGGCATACCTGACAGCGTAGACGTTCAAATTAAAGGTACGCAATCCAAAGTGTTGAAAGCAGAACAATCAGATGACATTAAAGTCGAATTAGATCTAACTAAAACATCATTAGGTCGTCACAAAGTCGATTACGTTATTAAAGGTTTGGATAATGAAGTAGAGGGTACTGTTAATCCTAAACAAGCGACTGTTAATCTTGAGAAGAAAGTAACAAAGATGATGACAGTAACGCCTGATGTGAGTGAATCGTACATCAATTCTAACTATCAAATCAAAAATCAAACTGTGACACCAAAGAAAGTTAAAGTGATAGGTGGACAACATCAAGTAGATAGTATTGCTTACTTAAAAGCAACATTCAAAAATGATACAGATATCAACGACGATACAACAGATGTCGGTGAAATTGTAGCTTTTGATAAAAACTTGAAGAAACTTGATGTAATTACAAAACCAAGCACTGTTAATATTACTGTAGAGTTAGAACCTTACAGCAAGAAAGTAGATATTAAAAAGAAAGTTATCGGTAAATCAAATTCTAAGTTAAATGCTGATAATGTTAATTTGTCTAAACAACAAATTGAAATTTTTGGAAATAGAGATGAGTTAAGTGATATCCATAGTGTAACAGCAGTAGTTGATTTAGCAGACTTCGAAAATTCAGATGAAGCTGCTGTGAAGATGGAATTACCTGACAAAGTTAAAGATGCTGATGCGGGCGATATCAAAGCTACTATATCAGCGAAATAAATTAAGCATTAAAGGAGAATTTTGAAATGGGCAAATATTTTGGGACAGACGGAGTCAGAGGTGTAGCAAACGAAGAATTAACTCCAGAGTTGGCTTTTAAACTAGGTAGATACGGCGGTTATGTTTTAGCGCACAATGAAGACAAGAAGCATCCACAAGTCCTTGTAGGACGTGATACACGTGTTTCTGGGGAAATGTTGGAATTTGCGTTAATCGCAGGTTTAATTTCTATCGGTGCTGAAGTAATGCGATTAGGCGTTATTTCTACACCAGGTGTAGCATACTTAACAAAAGAAATGGATGCTGAATTAGGTGTTATGATTTCAGCTTCTCATAATCCAGTGGCAGATAACGGAATTAAATTCTTCGGCTCAGACGGCTTTAAATTATCTGATGATCAAGAACAAGAAATTGAAGCATTATTAGACGAAGAAAATCCTGACTTACCACGTCCAATCGGAAATGATATTGTTCAGTATTCGGACTACTTCGAAGGTACTCAAAAATACTTAAGCTATATAAAATCAACTGTCGATGTTAATTTTGAAGGTTTAAAAATTGCGTTAGATGGCGCAAATGGTTCAACATCACAACTTGCACCATTCTTATTCGGTGATTTAGAAGCTGATACAGAAGTTATTGGTTGCAGCCCAGACGGCTACAATATCAATGACGGTGTCGGATCAACGCATCCAGAAGCTTTAGCGCAAACAGTTGTGGAAACTGAAAGCGACTTTGGTTTAGCTTTTGATGGAGATGGAGACCGTTTAATTGCTGTCGATGAAAAAGGTAACATTGTTGATGGTGACCAAATCATGTTCATTATTGGTCAAGAAATGTCTAAAAACCAAGAATTGAACGACAACATGATTGTTTCTACTGTTATGAGTAACTTAGGTTTCTACAAAGCATTAGAAGCAGAAGGCATCAAATCTAATAAAACTAAAGTTGGCGACCGTTATGTAGTAGAAGAAATGCGTAGAGGTAATTACAACCTTGGTGGTGAACAATCAGGCCACATCGTAATGATGGACTACAATACTACAGGTGATGGTTTATTAACAGGTGTACAATTAGCAGCTGTTGTGAAATTAACAGGTAAACCATTAAGCGAACTTGCTGAACAAATGAAAAAATACCCACAATCATTAATTAACGTACGTGTAACAGATAAATATGCAGTAACTGATAATGCTGATGTTAAAGCAGAAATGGACCGCGTAGAAGCTGACATGAACGGTGAAGGACGCATTTTAGTACGTCCTTCAGGTACAGAGCCATTAGTACGTGTCATGGTAGAAGCTGCAACAGATGAAAAAGCTGAAAGCTATGCACAACAAATTGCAGATGTAGTTAAAGAAAAAATGGGTTTAAATGAATAATTAACTTTGAAGAACTGAGACTGGTAAGAAAGTCTCAGTTTTTTGATTTGTGGTACAAAAATAGACTGAAGCTGTTTAAAATAGCTTCAGTCTAAATCTATATCTATTAAAGTTCTAGATAAACATCATTGATTTCTTCCGCAAGTGGTTCATTAATTTGTGCATATTCTTCTAAGAAATCCATTGCTCCATGCTTCTCAATGTATTCATCTTTCTTAACTGTCTCTTCATCATTTTTATCATGATATTTAAGCAAGTAAGCAGCTGCTTGAACTAAACCTTGATGTTCCAAGTCTTTATCATAAAGATAAGCAAGCGGCTTAATTATACGATCTTTAGGACCAATTTTACGTAAAGTACCTCTACCAACTCTTGTTACATCATCTGAAAGATATGGATTTTTGAAACGATTGATTATTTTTTCTACATAAGCTCGTTGTTCATCTTGAGAGAATCCAAATACTTCAGTAATATATTGGCTTGTTTCGCTCAATACTTGACGTAGGCCTTCTTCAATATTACGGTCTTCTACAGCTTCTAGTACTGTTTGATAGCCATGATATTGACCGGCATAAGCTAAATAAGCGTGACCAGTATTAACTGTCATTAATTTACGTTCAATATATGGTGTTAAATCGTCAACATATTTAATGTGTTCTAACTCTTTACCATACCAAGCATCTTTTTCAACAACCCATTCAAAGAAAGGTTCAACTAACACATCTAAAATATTATCTTGTGTTTGTTTTGGAACAATACGATCCACTGCTGAATTAGCGAAATGAATTTCATCTGATAGAGGACCTGTAATTGAAAGTACTGCAGATTTTAATGTATCTGTTGCCATAATTGCATTTTCACAGGCAACTACATTTACAGGTTTTGTTCTTTCTTGAAGTGCAGGTGCAATGGATTTTGCGATAATCGGTAACAGATTAACACCTACAGCTGTAGTAATAATATCCGCTTCTAATAAGGCATCATGTAATTTTTGTGGATTATCTTTTGAGTTAATTGCATCAACGCCATTAATTGTCGTAGTTGTTTTATCTTCGTCTGCAAGAATAACTTGGTATGCTTGGTCTTGATTTAATGCATCTACAATCTCAGCGTTAACATCTGAGAAAGTGACATCTACATTGTTTTCAGATAAGATTTGGCCGATAAATCCTCGACCAATATTACCTGCACCAAAATGTACTGCTTTCATTATGCATCAGCCTCCTCAAAGATAGCTTTAATTTCTTCAGCACTTTGTGCATTTAAAATACGTTCAACATTTTCTTCTTCGCTGAAAGTAATTGCGATTTTAGATAATAAATCTAAATGCTCGCCATCTTTACCGGCAATACCAACGATGACTTTAGCAGTTTCGTCTCCCCATTGAACACCGTCAGGTACTTGTAGTAATGTAAGTCCTGATTGCAATACTGCATTTTTTGCTTCTTCTGTACCATGAGGAATCGCTAAACCATTACCCATGTAAGTAGAAACAACTTCTTCTCTATCTTTCATCGCTTGAATATAAGAATCAGTTACAGCACCAGCGTCTATTAAAGCTTGTCCAGCTTTTTCAATAGCTTCTTCTTGGTTCTTGAAAGATTGATTTAAAAAGATATTTTCATTACTGAATAGTTCTGACATAAATAATCACTCCGTTAATAAAATTTGTTTTGTTTCTCTAATAAAAGCCTTCTTCATCTCATCTATAATTTCGTTAGGATTTTGCATTAATTCATCAATTTGATGTAAATTACATGTAATTACTTCTGAAATAGCACTAACGATAGGTGAGGATGGGCTATCTTCTGGTAAAAACATGCTGATTAAATAATTGATGGTATGTTCTTGATTTTGTTCAACGATAGTTAATGGTTGTTTTAACCTTGTAATCAATACCATTGGCTTTACAATCAGCGCATGTTTTAGATGTGGTAGTCCTATAGGATAGGGAGCTAATGTAATGCTTCTATCCTCTGCATATGTTTTTAATACTTGTTTAAATTGTGATTTGCTTAGAATACTTTTATGTTTAGCTAATCGTTTCGCTAAATAATCTTGCCAATTTGTGATTGTTGCATCTTCAACATAAATATTTTCAATCACATCCAAATACCTTTGAATGGTCTCAATAATCTGATCCTGATTTAAAGATGAAATTTCGCTTGATGAACTAGAAGTCACTCTGTTTTCGTTTGCTTGTGTGTTCAAGTAGTTAGAAACATATTTGATATCTGCATCCGGTAATAATGGATTGACTTGAATATAATGTTCATTAATATCTAATGCTAAAGTAGAAATAATACCATCATAAGCATTGAGATTTAATTGTTTTAAATCACTTAATGATGCTTGCTTAGTTTGTGTAATTTCTGGAAAAGTTTGTTGTAAGCGTGTGGCTAGCACACGACTGGTACCTATACCAGAACTACATACAACTAACACATGATAATCTGGTAGACTATTAGCTTTTAGTGAACCCCCAAAATGCAAAACAACAAAAGCAATTTCGCTATCTGGAAAGTAAAGCTCAGGCCAAATCTTCGATAAACTATTTGAGACACTGTTATAAAGTTTTGGATATTTATTTTTAATCATCTCTGTCAGAGGATTATGTGTTTCAATATTAGCATTTAAACGGTTCATCGCAGGTATTAAATGTAATTTTAACCCCGCAGCTAAATTCGATTTATTTACAAATGAATATTGAGAACTTTCTTCTACCAGGTGAATCAATTGTTGGATTTTGTAATTGTTATCTAACAGTTCTTCAGATTGATAGTCTTCGTGTTTTCTTTTAGCACCGCGTAAATGTATCGTAATAAAAGTGATTTCTGCTTTGTTGAAAGTTACGTCATAAATGTGTGATAGTTGTTTAGTTAATGAGGAAGCAATGTTATATTCCTCTGTATCTTTGACTGATTGATAAATCGTTTCGTCAATAGAAACATTTTCACCGTGTTTAATGCGGTCAATGCTCAATACAATATGAACAGTCAGCGTTAAATAACTCGCTTCTGTCAATGTATAGGGTAGAGCACTAAGGTAATCCATTAATACACGCTCAACTTGGAAAATATGATCAAGTTCTACCATTGAAAGTTGAGAAGTGTTTAATGATTGATATACAAAGTGATTTTCTATGACCGAGTAAACACTGGTGCTATTTAAATTTTCAACCATAAGATGACTCAACATCTCGCGTTTCTTTGCTTCTGAACCATTTAAGCTGACACCAGCACCTCGTCGTCGTTCTAATTCGAGTTGGTATTCTGATGCATCTTGTTCTAATTCATCGAGCAACTTTGTCAACGTAGTCTGAGCAACACCAATTTCATGTGCTAAACTATATTGCTTTATAGGTTCTCTACTTTGTATCAATGCATATAAAATAATGGTTTTTTGTTCAGCAGTTGTCAGGTCTAAAGCAGCAATGTTGCTAAGCTCTGTTTGGAGTTTAGCAATTGCTGCTTGTGAACCTTCTAACTGGATACCTTTATTGGGAATTCTATCGATTTGTAAATTTAGTTCAGACAAATCTTGTTCTAAAATTTTAAGTTCACGGTGTATCGTACGTGATGAAACGGCGAGTTGTTGTGCAATATCATAAATAGTCATATATTGGCCGTGCGATTTAATGAGTAACTCTAAGATTGCTTTTTCTCTGTTGCTTAACAACATAGGCCTCACCTGCATTCCTTTTTAAAGAAGTTCTAATCTATTGTTGGTCTTCTTTAAGGTTATTAATCAATTCTTCATATTTAGGCGAGTTCAAGAAATTATCCACCGAAATATGAACAGCATTGGGTGCTTGTTTGATAGCACGGTCTGTCAATTTATTTTGCGTAATTACAAGTTGTGCATCACTTGGTAATTGGTTGATCGCTGTGTTAGTGACCTTGATATGATCAAGACCAGCTTTCTTGAACTTGTTACGTAACATACTGGCGCCCATAGCACTAGAACCCATACCTGCATCACATGCGAAAATAACATGATTAATATTGTCATAGTTATGAGCATCAACATCTTCAGTATTATATTGTTCAGTCAAGTTTTCTTGGCTGTTTGTTGCTGAAGTAGTTGTAGTTGAACCATTTTGGTCTTCTTTCAAGTTATTAATCAATTCTTCATATTTAGGAGAGTTCAAGAAGTTCTCTACTGAAATATGAATCGCATCAGGTACTTGCTTGATAGCGCGATCTGTTAATTTTTTCTGAGTAATAACAAGTTCTGCATCGCTTGGTAATTGATTAATCGCTGTGTTAGTCACTTCAATGTTTTCAAGACCAGCTTTCTTGAACTTGTTTCTTAACATGCTGGCACCCATAGCACTAGAACCCATGCCTGCGTCACAAGCAAAAATGACATGTTGAACATTATTGTAATTGTGTGCGTCGACATCTTCAGTGTTGTATTTGTCTAAAAGGGCATCACCATCAACTTGTGAAGTTGAAGCGGCTTGTGTCTGCTCATCAGATTTGCTTTCTGCATTACCACTTAATTTAGATGCAACACTTGATTTTTTACCTTTAGTAGCTTCCATTTTAGCTGTAGCGTCTGCAAGATCTTGTTTAGGGTCTTTCGTAAATTTCAAGATTAAAGCAGAAACCACGAATGAAACAAGTGCTGCTAAAAGTACACCAATAATCATGCTTAAGAATTCACCTTTAGGTGCGTTGATAATATAAACAATGATTGATCCTGGTGAAGCAGGTGTTTTAAATCCAAAATCTAATAATGAATAAGTTGCTACACCTGTCATACCGCCTAAAATAACTGCTACGAATAAGAAAGGTCTCATCAATACGTATGGGAAGTAAATTTCATGAATCCCACCAAAGAATTGAATGATACCAGCACCATAAGATGTTGCTTTGGCAGTACCTTTACCAAAAATCATGTATGCGAGAAGGACACCAATACCTGGTCCAGGGTTAGATTCAATTGTATATAAAATAGATTGACCTACATGTGAAGCTTGGTCTGCACCAAGTGGTGTGAAGACACCATGGTTGATTGCGTTATTTAAGAACACAATTTTTGCTGGTTCAACAATAATGCTGACTAACGGCAATAAATGTGCATGTACTAATGCTTCTACACCAACAGATAAAAGATGCATAATTAACTTCATAATAGGTGCTAAAATCTTAAAACCGAAAATAGTCATGATGAAACCTAAAATACCAGCAGAGAAATTATTGAATAACATCTCGAATCCTTGTGGTGTTCTAGGTTGGATGAATTCATCTGTTTTCTTCATAAGCCAACCAACAAGCGGCCCCATAATCATTGCGCCGAGTAACATTGGTGTATCAGGCAGTGCAACAATAACCCCCATCGTTGCAGTAGCTGCGATAATACCACCGCGTAAATCATGAATCAGACGTCCACCGCTGAAAGCAATTAGTAATGGAATCAGATAAGTAATCATTGGTCCTGCTAATTCAGCTAAATCTTTGTTAGGTAACCAACCATTATCAATGAAGATCGCTGCAATAAAGCCCCACGCGATAAATGCACCGATATTTGGCATAATCATACTGCTCAGAAATGAGCCGAATGCTTGGACCTTACGTCCAATCCCTTTATTTTCCTGTGAATTTGACATTGTCATCCACCTCTCTTAATAACTTTGATATAGCTCAATTTTAAGACTGACATGGATGCGGTTACAATCTAATCTAAATGGTACTTTGTCACAGAGATAATGACATTTATAAAATAGCCTATATATAATAGTAGAAACATAATTTGAAATAGAAAAAATTTGCAGTTAGCAAAAAACTTTAGAGTGTAAGCGGATACAGGTTGTGAAAATAGTTGCATTTATAAAATCACTTATTGTAAAATACTTATATTACGTGTAAAAGGGGGATAGACAGGTTAAACCATAATTATAGCGCCCGTACAATGACAAGCTGGAATTTGCGTAGATTTATATCTTAGAGCAGAAGATGTAATAGCAAGCATAGCTTTAAATTGTCGACGAGGAAGACAGTGATCGGATTATCGGCGGATGCTGTCTCGGATAAGGTCAGTCGTAAGTTTACAAGGTAAAACATTGAGGTGACTCGATGCACAAAGTTTGTAAACAGACCCAAGTTTATATTTTTGAACGGTACTCACACAAGGGGATTAGTACGTCTATTTTGTAGAGTTCAAGTGAGAAGGGACTCTATAAAGTAAATTTAGGCGGAATCAATTTATATTCGATACAAAAAAATTTAATATGAAACTGAAAGATTCCCCCGTGAAAAGGGTAACCGTTAGGAATGAAGAATACGGAGGAATTGAATTATGTGTGGAATTGTAGGATATATCGGATATGATAATGCGAAAGAAGTATTGTTAAAAGGCTTAGAGAAATTAGAGTACAGAGGTTATGACTCTGCAGGAATTGCACTTGTGAATGATGAAGGTACGACAGTATTTAAAGAAAAAGGTCGTATTGCAGATTTAAGAAATGTAGCTGACAACAGTGATGTAGATGGAACAGTAGGAATTGGTCATACACGTTGGGCGACACATGGTGTGCCGAACTATGAAAACTCTCATCCGCATCAATCAGCATCTAAACGCTTTACTTTAGTTCACAATGGTGTGATTGAAAACTATGAAGAGTTACGTGATCAGTACGTTTCAGATGTGAATTTCTTATCTGAAACAGATACTGAAGTTATCGTACAATTAGTAGAACATTTCTCAAATGAAGGCTTATCTACTGAAGAAGCCTTCACTAAAGTCGTTAAATTACTACATGGTTCTTATGCCTTAGCATTATTAGACGAAGAAGACCACGATACAATCTACGTGGCGAAAAATAAATCACCATTATTAATCGGTGTTGGTGAAAAATTCAACGTTGTTGCATCAGATGCTTTAGCAATGTTGCAAGTAACAAATGAATATAAAGAAATTCACGATCATGAAATTGTTATTGTTAAACGCGATTCAGTTGAAATCAAAGATTTAGATGGCAATGTACAAGATCGTGAAACGTACACTGCTGAAATCGATGCGGCTGATGCTGAAAAAGGTGTTTATGATCATTACATGTTAAAAGAAATTCATGAACAACCTGCTGTTATGCGTCGTATTATTCAAGAATATCAAGATGACAACGGCGACTTGAAAATGGACAATGCGATTATCGATGAAGTCGCACAAGCTGACCGTATTTATATTATCGCAGCAGGTACAAGTTATCATGCAGGTTTAGTAGGTAAAGAATTTATCGAAAAATGGGCAGGTGTCCCAACAGAAGTACATGTCGCTTCTGAATTCGTATATAACACACCATTATTATCTAAAAAACCATTATTCATCTATATTTCACAATCAGGTGAAACAGCAGACAGCCGTGCTGTATTAGTTGAAATGAAAAAACGTGGTCATAAAGCATTAACAGTAACAAACGTACCTGGTTCAACACTTTCACGTGAAGCGGATCATACATTATTATTACATGCTGGACCAGAAATCGCTGTAGCTTCTACAAAAGCTTATACAGCACAAATTGCAGTACTTGCTATCTTGTCTCAAATTGTGGCTAAACGTCATGGCCAAGAAGAAACTGTAGACTTATTACAAGAACTTGCGAAAGTCGCAAATGCGATGGAAGCAATTGTAGACGATGCTGAATACATGGAACAAATTGCGAAAGATTTCTTAGCAACAACTCGTAATGCCTTCTTTATCGGTCGTACAATTGACTATAATGTCAGCTTAGAAGGCGCATTAAAATTAAAAGAAATTTCATATATTCAAGCAGAAGGATTTGCTGGCGGAGAATTAAAACACGGTACAATTGCTTTAATTGAAGATCAAACACCAGTGATTGCTTTAGCAACACAAGAGAATGTTAATCTATCAATTCGCGGTAACGTAAAAGAAGTTGCTGCACGTGGTGCGCATACTTGCATTATCTCAATGGATGGATTAAACAAAGCAGGAGACACTTATGTCATTCCTCAAGTAAATGAATTGTTAACACCACTTGTATCTGTGGTTCCATTACAATTGATTGCATACTATGCAGCATTACACCGTGATTTAGATGTGGATAAACCACGTAACTTAGCAAAATCAGTCACAGTAGAATAATTGATTATTAACGAAACTGTCATTCTCTTTGCAGAGTGGCAGTTTTTTTATTTGAAGAAAGTTGCGAAAACAGTCTGAAAATGCCATAATCAAGGCGATAACAACAACTTGGAGGAAAAGTAATGGATAATGTAAAAGCGATATTCTTAGATATGGATGGAACGATTTTACAAGAAAATAATAGAGTATCAGATAAAACAACAGAAACAATCAAACAATTACGTCAAAATGGATACAAAGTCTTTATTGCGACAGGACGTTCATTTGATGAAATTGAACATTTAACACCTGAAAACTTTGAAATTGATGGTGTTATCTCATCTAACGGTACAAGAGGAGACGCAGAGGGTGTCACTATTTTTGAACATAGTCTGACATATGAAGCAGTAACTGAAATTGTAGAAAGTGCTAAAGCACAACATATTTATTATGAAGTCTTTCCATTTAGCGGTAAGCGTATGATTTTAAAAGAAGACCGTGAATGGATTGAAGCAACTTGTGCAGGCGATACACCACCGAATAATGTAGGTATCAGTGAATGGAATTCTCGTAAGCATGCTTTAAATGGCAACGTGAACTGGGTAGATACATTACCGCAAATGCAATTTTCTAAAATTTATATGTTCACACCAGATTTAGAGAAAATCACGAAATTCAGAGAACATTTAATTGATGAACAGAAACAACTAGAAATCACAGTTTCCAACTCATCACGTTTTAATGCAGAAACAATGGCAGAAGGTATCGATAAAGGAACAGGTATTAAAGAAATGATTGAACACTTTAATATTCCTCAATCAGATACACTTGTAATTGGTGACAGTGATAACGACCGTTCTATGTTTGCTTTCGGTCATTATACAGTCGCAATGAAAAACGCACGCCCTGAAATTCAAGCACTGACAAAAGACGTCACTTCTTATACAAATGATGAAGATGGTGCAGCACGTTATTTAGAATCTAATCTTTTGAATCAATAAATAGAAAAAGCGTATGAAGGACTTGTTATAATTCCTTCATACGCTTTCTTATTGCTTATTTTTTAAATTCATCAGAACGTTCATCAATCTCTTTATTCTTTGATTGTAAGTGATCAAAAGTTGTATCTTGATAAACTTCTTTATCATTTTCTTTTGCAGTTTCTTTCGTTTCTGTTTCTTTAACAGGAGCTGTTGTTTCTTCTTGTTCTTTTTGTTCTGCTTTTGCTTGTTGTTTACGTTGTTGACGAGAAGGTGCACGGTGAGGTACAACCCCATCAGTCACTGTACTGAAGAATGCGATAATCGCATTAACGTTTAAGTAATAAACGACAATTCGTACGATGATAATAATGACTAGTAAAACAACTGTTAAAACGCCTGCCACATTTTGTGAAATACTTCTTGTAGAGAATGCGACAAGTTGAGAAACAGGTGTTTCTAGAATAATAACAATTAAATCTAATACTACAAGTCCAAGTAATAGTTTGAACCATGAATGATGACCATTTTTCATAGATTTAAATGCGTGTTTAACATCTTGGAATGCACCGGCCTGACGGTCTTTAAAGTATGCGACTGTATATGCAATCATGATGTATGTGAATGTCCAAATAAAGAATGATAATACAATCGCTAAAATAGTTAGCGCGATCAATTGAACAGCGATGTATACACCGACATGTTCCATAAAGTAACTTTGTCCGCTTCTCAACAACGCTCCGATACCTAAACTGAACAATTGAGTCAGTAAGTAACGAATCAGACTCAGTATCGCGATAAAGAGTAAAGTAAACAATGCTAATTTAACAGCTCTTAAATAGCTGCCTTTTTTAAATGCTTCTAAAGCATCAAGCAAACTAACTTTTTCTTTATGGATACCTTTATAAATAATATTGATGGCACCTGCAGCCAGGTGATATCCAACAAAAATAAAGAAAGCTAATGGTATGATAAGACTGATAATCACCGGTAATAAAATTTGCGGTGACATAGATTGATACATCATCGCCATAATAAACATCGAGATACTCTGTGTTAACGGCTGTAATGTCAATCCAGTCAGTAATAGAAAGACAATAAATGTTAGAATACTAAAAAGAGCTATTTTAACATTTTGCGGTTTTGCGTTTTGTATTGCATGTTTATGAAATTTAAACAATGGCTTAGCACTCCTTTGATATGATATAAACACAATATCAAAAAAATGCTTGGTTTCAAATTAAAAAATCAAGATTATAAGCAAAATGTAATGTTTTGTTTCATTATAAACTTTAATGAGGGTGATAGTATGAAATTTGCAGTATTTACAGATGTCCACGGAAACATGGATGCATTGGCTACAGTCTTAAGAGACATTGATAGAAGAGGGGATATTGATCATATTTACAATTTAGGAGATATTATTGGAATCGGTCATAATACAAATGAAGTTTTAGGTATGGTCACTTCACGCGATGATATTACATCAATTGCAGGCAACCATGACGAAGCAATTATGTCAGTCATCAATCAAACACCATATCCAGAAGATTTAAAAGATAAGTTTTACGAACATCATCATTGGGTTGCTGAACATTTAAACCCACAGTATTACGAGTATTTAAATCAATTACCGAGAACATTTAACTTAGAAGTGGCCGGCCAAAAAGTATTAGGTATTCATTATGAAATTGAAAATATGATGTTAGAACAACCTATAGATAAAGTGCCGTTCAGTCCAATTGTTGAACCGACAGCATCGCATATGGCACATCTATTTAAAGATAAAGAAGCGGATTTGATTCTATTCGGCCATAATCATACGTTGCATCATTTTATTTATGAAGATGTTGCTTACTTTAATCCAGGTTCAGTAGGATTGAATCGTGCACCTTATACAGTATATGGTATTGTGACTATTACACCTGAACAATTCAATATCGAACATGTCAGAGTAGCTTATGATAATACACGTTTCATTGATGGCTTCGAACAAAAAGATGTGCCAGGTCAACAATTGATATTTGATAAATTTATTCAATAGAGAACGCTTATTAACAAAAGACTAAAAAACGACGTTTCAGTGATTGATGAGACGTCGTTTTTTAATATCATATAAATATTCATTTGAATGTTTTAAGGTGTCACGACATGTGAACATAATGTTTCGCGACTATGTTCATTTTGGTCAGACTCTAATTGAATCGTCATATGATGCACATTAAGTTCGTTTAATTGATGTTCAATACGTTTAAGCAATGCCTCGCACTCTTTGATAGATAATGTATCACTTACGACTGCATGACAACTGAATGCATTTAAATCATTAGAAATCGTCCAAATATGACAGTCATGCACATTTTGGATTTCTGTTTCAGCACGTACCGTTTCAACCACTTGATCAATATCGATATCTTTGGGTGTACCTTCCATCAAGATATTAAGTGAATCTTTGATTAAACCGTAACTACTTTTAAGGAGTAATAAAGACACCAACATACTTGCAATAGGATCAGCGATAGTAAAATGGAAAGCCCAAATTAAGAATGCGGCAACAATCGCACCTAATGAACCAAGTAAATCACCTAAGACATGTAAGAATGCGCCGCGCATATTAATATTATGTTCCGTATCTCCGCCACGCAACATAATCCAAGCCACTACAATATTGACCACTAAACCAATGACACTGATGATAAACATTTCAGTAGAGAGAACTTCAGGAGGTGCTGCAAATCTTCGAATGGCTTCAATCATAATGCCGATACTGATAACGAGTAATAAGACACCATTAAATAAAGCAGCTAAGATTTCAAAACGTTTATAACCAAAGGTCATGTTCATGGTCGCATGACGTTCAGCATATTTAAATGCGAATAATGCTAAGCCAAGAGAAAAAGCATCACTAAGCATATGTACACCATCTGATAGCAAGGCTAAACTGTTCGCAAAGAATCCTCCGATTAATTCAACGACCATAAAGGATGCGATAATAATAAAAGAAAAAGCTAAAACACATTTGTTGTCGGTATGCACATGATGATGGTGGTGATGATGTGCATGTTCATGAGAATGATTCATAATAAAACTTCCTTTCTAATCAACCGGGTGCTCTGCATGATGGATGGCTTGTGAAAGCAGTGTAACTACGTGTTGATCATCAAGCATATAAATTTTAGATTGACCTTGTCGTTGATCTTTAACTAATTCAGCGTGACGCAGTACCTTTAATTGATGCGACACATTTGACTGCGAAAGTTTGAGCGTATGGCTGATGTGACCTACACTACAAGGGCCTTGTTCAAGTAAATGCATAATTCGGATACGGTTGGGTTCACTTAAGGCTTTGAAAATGTCCGTCACTTGTGCGAGTGTACGGCCGCTTAATTCTTGATGTGACATTACTTTCACTCCTCTTATTAATATATGAACATGTATTCATATATAATGTACATCGATTGTATGTATAAGTCAATATCAGAAAACAATGTCTGTTTTGGGTTAACAAATGAAGGGAACAGTCATAGCATATAACTAATAAAAAGAGTTAAAACAGATAAGGAGTGAAGTCATTGAATATTTTATTCTTAGGTGCCAATGGTGGTGTTGGCCATTATGCAGTAAAACAATTAAAAGAAGCAAACCAAGATGTAACAGCAGCTTATCGTAAAGAAGAACAAGTGAGTAAAGCAAAAGAAGAAGGTTATCAAGCAGAACTTGTAGATGTTGAAAATGATACGATTGATGATCTTACGAAGAAGTTTAAAGGCTTTGAACAAGTGGTCTTCTCTGTTGGTTCAGGTGGCAGTACTGGTGCAGATAAAACAATTATTGTTGATTTGGATGGTGCAGTTAAAGCTATTGAAGCAAGTAAACAAGCAGGCGTGAAACACTTTGTGATGGTTTCTACATTTGATTCTCGTCGTGAAGCGTTTGATAGTGTACCAGAACTAAAACCTTATACTATTGCGAAACATTATGCAGATAATCATTTACGTGATTCAGGCTTGCACTATACGATTGTGCATCCTGGTGCTTTATTAGATGATCCAGGTACTGGCAAAGTAACGATTGTTGCTCAGTTAGAAGAAGCAGGCAGTGTGCCACGTGAAGACGTTGCATCTGTCATAGTAAATGTCTTGAGCGACAAAGCATATCAAGGCGGAGAATTCCAAGTCGTTAGTGGCGATGAAGCAATTGATACAGCGTTGACTCAATATTATCAAAACAAATAATCATGATTATAAAATTTGTTTAGGAAGGTCTTTGATGGCCTTCTTTTTTATATGTAATATAGTAAGTTTATGAAGGAATTTGTTATAATTAAGAAGATAAAACTATGGAGGTCAAAAGTCGATGAAAATTTCGAAAACAAAGATATATGAAAAAATTGCCGACATCTTGTTAGAACAAATTAAATCTGGTGAATATGCTGTCGGGGACAAATTGCCTTCCATTCAAGCGTTAGCAAAAGACTACGGTGTCAGTGTGGCATCTGTACGAGAAGCTTTTAATGCGTTACGTACAATCGGGGTCATTGAAATCAAACAAGGCTATGGGACGTTCGTGACTAAAAAAGAACCGGTGTTCTTTGATTTGAATGAATCAAGTTTGACGCGCAAACAAATTGAAGACTTATTAGAGTTACGAGAAGTTGTGGAACTTGCGACAGTACAAAAAGCTGCGACACACCGAACAGATGAAGATTTAGAAGCGTTATCTTCTGCATTGCAATTGATGCAGAAAGCAGTAGGTGATGGAACATCAGGTGAAGCGGCTGATTTAAAGTTCCATTTAGCAATTGCCAGATCAGCACAAAATGAGATGTTATTTGATTTATTGAATAATATTTCTGATGTGATTCAAGAAACAATGAAAGAAACGCGCAGAGTGTATTTATTTGATAAAGAGAAAGCATTACGCCGTTTATATGAAGAACATCAAAAGATATATCAAGCGATTGAACAACAAGATTCAGATAAAGCTGTTCAACAAATGAAATCACATTTAGCAGAAGTACGTGATACAATTCTAGAAAATATTCGCCAAAAATAAACATTAGGAACAAGTCTCATGAAATAGAGGCTTGTTTTTATTTTGCTTAAAAACTGTTCGCGAAATCAAAAAAGTTTGAACAAATTGTTAAACATCTGATGACTAGATGTTTAAATAGCGCTATAATGTACGAGTAATCGTTTCTATTCTTAATCTAAACAGTAATCGTTGTGGGGATGATCACTGCTGCATTAATGATTAAGAATCCAGAAATCATTAAAAATTTAATAGGGCATATACGTTCACGTAACATGCGCGAGCGGGGAAAGGGTGTAAAATATGAAAGTCAGTTTATTCTCAACTTGTTTAGTTGAAGCTTTCCATACACGCATTGGTGTTGCGACAGTGGAATTGCTTGAAAGACTAGGCTGTGAAGTAGATTATCCGACAGCACAAGTATGCTGCGGACAACCAGCTTACAACTCAGGTTATTTTGATGATGCAAGACAATCAGCTAAACAAATGATTAAAGCATTTAAAGATTCAGATTATGTTGTCGCACCATCTGGTTCTTGTATTACTATGTTTAAACATTATCCAAGTTTATTTGAAAAGGATCCTGTAATGCATAAAGAAGCTATCGCATTGGCAGATAAATCTTATGAGCTTACTCAATTTATCGTTAATGTATTAGGTGTAACAGATGTTGGTGCATCATTAGAAGGTAAAGCAACAATTCATCCATCTTGTCATATCACACGTGTATTAGGCGTTGTGAATGAACCGAAAGAACTATTAAGTCATGTGAAAGGATTAGAATTAGTAGAATTACCTCAGTATTATAACTGCTGTGGTTTCGGTGGTACATTCGCTGTAAAAATGGCTGATGTCTCTAGTGAAATGGTTGATGAAAAAGCACATTGCGTTGATGAAACAGGGGCTGATTACTTAATCGGTGCTGATGCCAGCTGTTTAATGAATATCGAAGGACGTTTAAAACGTATCAATAGTAAAGTAAAAGTACTTCATATTGCGGAAGTGTTGAATCATCAACTTGAAGGGGCGGTGCATTAAGATGGGTATGCGTATCGGAGAAAAAACATTCAAAGAAGCCTTCAAAGTTGAGAAACAAAATAAATTCATGCGTGGTGCAGTAAGTTCTGCACAAGATGGCTTAAGAGTTAAAAAATTAAAAGCACAAGAAGAACTTGGCAACTGGGAAGAATGGCGTCAACTTTCTGCAGAAATTCGTCAACATACATTAGAAAACTTAGATTATTATTTGAATCAGTTATCTGAAAATGTTGCGAAACTTGGCGGTCATGTATACTTCGCAGAAACAAAAGAAGAAGCTTCTAATTATATTGCTGAAGTAGTTAAAAAGAAAAATGCTAAAAAAATCGTGAAGTCAAAATCCATGGTTACTGAAGAAATCAATATGAACCATGTCCTACAAGATACAGGGGCTGAAGTTGTTGAAACTGACTTAGGTGAATATTTACTGCAAATTGATGAAGAAGATCCGCCATCACATATCGTTGCACCTGCATTGCATAAAAACCGCGGTCAAATCCGTCGTGTGTTACATGCGAAAGAAGGCTATGAAGGTACTGATGATCCGACAGAAATGGCACGCTTTGTACGTAAAATTATGCGTGAAAAATTTTTAGCTGCAGAAGTCGGTATTACAGGATGTAACTTTGCGGTTGCTGATAGTGGCAGCTTCTGCTTAGTTACCAATGAAGGTAATGCACGTATGTCTACAACTGTACCTAAAACACAAATCACAGTTATGGGTATGGAACGTATCGTACCATCATTTAAAGAAATGGAAGTTTTAGTCGGTATGTTATCTCGTAGTGCAGTAGGTCAAAAATTACCAAGTTACGTCACTACATTAACAGGTCCTCGTGGTGAAGGTGAAATCGACGGACCAGAAGAATTCCATTTAGTTATCGTAGATAATGGACGTTCAACAATTTTAGGTACACAATTCCAAGAAATCTTACAATGTATCCGTTGTGGTGCATGTATGAACGTATGTCCAGTGTACCGTCATTCAGGCGGCCACAGTTATGGTTCTATTTATCCAGGACCAGTCGGTGCAGTTTTATCACCATTACTCGGCGGTTATGAAGAATATGGTCAATTACCATATGCATCATCACTATGTGCCGCATGTTCTGAAGCATGTCCAGTTAAAATTCCGCTTCACGACTTACTCTTAAAACACCGTCAAGTCGAAGCAGAAGAACTTAAAAAATCAGCATTAGGTGAACGTCTGGTTATGAAAGGTTTCGGTATCGGTACAACTAAACCGCATCTTTTCCAATATAGTATCAAAATGGCAGGACCAGCCCTCAAACCGTTTGCGAATAAAGACGGTTGGGTTGAAAAAGGTCCAAAACCATTACACGCTTGGACACAATCCAGAGATTTCCCAACACCTGAAAAAGAACGTTTCAATCACTGGATGAAAGAACATTTGAAACAGAAAGAGGGTAATCACTAATGACTGGTTCAGTTTCTAATAAAGACAAATTCCTAGCAAATATTCAAAACGCCTTAGAACGTAAAACACCAGAGAAAGTCATCAAACCTGAATGGTCAGTTCAACCACAATACAAAACTTTATCTGACTTATCACAAGATGAATTAGTCGACCACTTAGAACAAGAATGTAAAAACATTCATACTGCATTTGTGAAAACAACTACAGCACAATTGAATGAAACATTGAAAGAAACAATTGAACAGTTTGGCGGCAACCCAGTTGTACGTTTTGATGATCCACGCTTTGATCAATACCACATTGATTTAAGCGCATTTGAAACAACAGTATGGGATGAAGCACGTCCTGAAGAAAGTAAAGCAGCAGCACAAACTGCACAAGTGGGTATTACTTTCAGTGATTATTGTTTAAGTGAAAGCGGCACAATCGTGCTATTCTCAGGCAAAGGACGCGGTCGTGCAGTAAGTTTAATGCCTGAAACTTATATTGCGATTATTCCTAAATCGAATATTGTTCCAAGATTTACTCAAGCAGCAGACGGCTTATTCGATAAAAACCAAGAAGATGCACGTTTCCCATCATGTGTAAACTTCATTACTGGTCCATCTAACTCAGCTGATATCGAAATGAATTTAGTTGTGGGTGTACATGGTCCAGTGAAAGCGGCTTATATTGTTGTAGAAGATATCTAGAAACCATAAATTAATTATATAAAAATGCATAAATCCCCGAACCATACAATTAACAGTATGACTCGGGGATTTCTCTGTATTTAAAAAGACCTAAGCTTTTCCAGGGCTTAGGTCCTTATGCAAATTTTTTATCAGTGTGAGCTGCATCAGCAACCCGTTCGATATTAATCATTTTTATTACCTTATGTAGCATATGTTAAGGTATTATTAACATACTTCTATTATAAAGGGTAACAGACAGCTAGCACAAGCAATAATTAACAGAAAATGTAGATTTAATAGAGAAAATGATAAAAAATATCAAAAGTATAAAAAAGAATGTGAAAAAAACATACATTGATTGAAATTTTGATGATTAAGTTTTGTAAAAAAATTATGGATACTACCACCCTGAACAAAATATTGTTATAATATGCTAGATAACGCTAACATGAATGAATCCATCAAGAAATCAGAGATAAAGATATCGATACATAATAAGGTACGGTTTGAAAAAGTAGCGGAGGTGGACAGTTTCAATGCCATTGTTTTTAGACCCGATTTTTAAAGAAAGAATTTGGGGGAGTCACCATTTATCAAAATATGGTTATTCATTACCTGAATCAGATATTGGAGAAATATGGACGATTTCTGCGCACCCACATGGTGACAGTGTCATTTCAAATGGTCCATTTAAAGGTCAAACACTTAGCTATGTTTGGCAAACACATAAAGAATTATTTGGAGATTTTCCAAGTGCTCAATTTCCATTAATGGTTAAAATGATAGATGCACAAGAAGCGTTGTCGGTACAAGTACATCCAGATACTGCTTATGCCTATGAGCATGAAGACGGAGATTTCGGTAAAAAGGAATGCTGGTACATTATTGAAGCGGATGAAGATGCTGAAATTATCTATGGTTTGAATACAGAGTCTAAAGATGACTTTGTAGAAGCTTTAGATCAAGGTGAACACCAGGATTTATTTAAACATATCCCAGTTCAAGCAGGTGACTTTTTCTTCGTACCTAATGGTATTGTCCATGCGATTGGTAAAGGATTAGTCGTGTATGAAGTAACACAAGCTTCTGATGTCACATATCGTATTTATGATTATGAACGTGTAGATGCACAAGGGCAACCGCGTGATATGCATATCGATAAAGCCAAAGATGTCGTTGAAGTACGTGAAGATAGTCCGAATGTGATACCAGAATCAGAAATTATTGAAAATCATAAACGAACAACATATATTACACATGATGCCTTTACAGTCGTTAAATGGGAAATCACAGGAACATTAAATTATATGAAGCCAAGAGAGTTTTGTTTAGTCACAGTGTTACATGGCGAAGGCCAATTGATTACAGATGGTGATGTTTATGAAATTGCGTCAGGCAGCAGTTTTATACTGACATCTGAGGATTTAGATAACATCTTTGAAGGTGACTTAACAGTTATGATTACGTATGTTTAAAGAAACAGAGGTGTAACAGCATGCGCAAGTTTTTATATATCACTTTAATTTGCGGTATTTTATCAGGTGCAGGGGTCTTTATGAATTTCCCTAAGTATCCAAACTTGATGATTCCAGCTGCGTTTTCAATTTTAGGAATTCTATGTGTATTACTTACTATTCCAGATAAACAAACGAGCAACATGTTGAAGTTAGGCGGATTTTTAATTAATTTCATGCCGTTGATGGCAATTTTACTAATGCCGAGATAATGAGTTTGACTTGTATCAAAGAGAGGCATTTGATATAAATAGCTAGAATGAGATTTGCAATATAGGGTTGAAGCTAACAGCCGCGAAATGCGTATATTGCACTTAAATCAATATATATTTATTAAGAAGGAGCAGTATCAAAATGAGTGAAGAAACAAACTATTTCTGGCTGAACTGCGGTTATAATCGTTGGAATCATAATGAACCTTTAGTAGGTCAGACGACATTGTTTGAATCAGGGGCACAATTCAATCCTACGCAAGGCTTTCGAGCATTTAAAAAAGCAAAACCAGGTGATAAAGTCATCTTTTATCAAGTTCAAACAGATGCTGGTTTGCTTGGAAGCGGTGAAATCATCAGTGTCCAAACAGGTGCACAACACAAAATCCGCGTACAATTTCGTTTAACTGAAGCTTTGAAACCATTAACTGCAGATTACTTAAAACGCAGTGAACAGTTAGAATTTCGTATCAATAACATGAAAGAAACATTGTTCAATCAAATCGCTAAAGAAGAATTTGAATTAATTGAACAACTTGGTAAAGGGACTACACAAGTGCCGAGATACTTCTTCTTAGCTGAAACCAAAGACTTTGAACCGGGTGAAACGTATACATTATTTACACATACGTTCAACGGGATTAAACGTAACGGCTATCATTACTACACGCAACTTGAAATTGGCGATAAACTTGTTTTTTATAACCGTAATGCGGATCATTCTGTGGTAGGTTTAGGTGAAGTAACACAACATATTCGTGAGTTGCCGCCAATTCAAGGACGTACAAATAGTACCGCAATTGAAGTCCGCTATGATGAAGATATCAATTCGGTAAATTTAGCGACGTTAAATAAACATCCAAGATTAAAGAACTTGTACTACTTACAAGAAAATGCCAAACAGGCCATCGCAAGTATGTCTCAAGCACAATTCGATGCGATTCTTGAAATGAGTCGTAATGATAGTGTGAAACCACAATTTGAAGCCATCAAAAAAGATGATGCTGTAGCACAAACAGAAGATGAAATTAAACCATTTATTTTATTAGTGATTCAAGATAAAGATCGTGCAGAAGGCTTAAAAGCTGCAGAGAATCTACTACAAAAAACCAATGCAAAACCTGTTATTACCACAGGACATCCTGACTTCTCTGAAGATATGTTATACGGAAAGTATTTACCAAATGAAGCAGGAGCGCTTTATTACAGAGAAGGTTTCATTACAGAATTGATGCCGAGAACAGATCGCAGTTATTTAGTCATTGATAACTTCAATCGTATTGATCCAGATATTTTCCAAACGTATATCAATGTGTTAGAAGGCTATGAAGTGACATTGCCACGTTATAATCGAGATGGTTCTATGATCAGATGGTCACGTGATAAAGATTCTTTCTATCACTTTAATCCAAACTGGCATATCATCGGTGTCACATATGATGATTTAGAAACGATTAAACAAAAATACTCAGAACAATTCTTAAAATATGCACGAATTGTCAAAGTAAATCACGACTAATATAGATATGAGTCTTAGAGGGTTACGTCCCATCTAAGACTTTTTTTAATGAAAAATTAATGGTAATTCTAAACGGGTATATTAAATAATAGATGAAAGACTGAACGAGAAAGGAGTAATAGAATGCCGATTATTTATTATGATGCAAACTGTGTGTATTGCTATAACTATGCAATATGGTTAATTAGACACGGTTTATCTAAAAGTTATGAGTTTGCGACATTAAAAGGTACTGCAGGCCAAGAATTAGAACGCAGACATCCAGGTATATTAAAAATGAATACTGTCGTACTGCAAGAAGGGGAACATCTTTATTTCAAATCTACAGCTATCGCAAAACTGTTGATGTCATTAACAGAAGAAAAATGGATAGGTGTCCTATTAACACTTGTACCGAAACCATTGCGTAACTTCGGTTATGATTTATTTGCGAATAATCGAGATAAGATGTGGCATGCAGAATGGCAAGAACCTACTGATTATGAACGCTCATTCTTTATTGAATTGCCTAAGAATATTTAATTGAGAATGAAAATAAAATGAACTACTTGTTTATAATGGACAAGCATTAAATGTCACATCCTTTTAAATGGCTTAGTAATAAGTGTTATTAATGTGTTAAAAGCTTCCAAGCAGGGTAAAGTAATAGAGAAAGCAGATACAACATCTTAGAACTCTAGTTTATAATAATTTTAAATTAGAGGAGATATAGCTTTACAGATTAGAATGATTATAATATAATAATCATTACAAAGAGAGAAAACGACAACTTAAAGGAGCGATTATTTTTATGGCAAATAAACAAGATGTAGTAAATGTATTAAACGAACAAGTAGCAAACTGGACAGTATTATATACAAAAATTCACAACTTCCATTGGTTTGTGAAAGGTCCTCATTTCTTCTCATTACACGTTAAATTTGAAGAATTATATAACGAAGCAAGTGAACACATTGATGAATTAGCAGAACGTATCTTAGCAATCGGCGGCAGCCCAGTTGCGACATTGAAAAATAGCTTAGATGTAGCAATTGTAGATGAAGCAGAATCAGAAAAAACTGCTGAAGATATGGTTCAATCAATTTCTAAAGACTTCACTAACATTTCTGAACAACTTGCTAAAGCAGTAGAAGTTGCAGGAGATGCAGAAGATGATGTATCTCAAGATATGTTAATCGCATTACAAACATCAGTTGATAAACACAACTGGATGTTCCAATCATTCCTAGGCAAATAAGCACCAATCAAATAACTTATAATGATAAAACCAAGCCGTGGTCAAGAAGAACCATGGCTTGGTTTTTCTTTTGTGAAAGTATTTTAAAGTTTCATAAAAGGATGTTGAAAAATATATTATGCGTTCTATAATATAGATGTGAAAGTTGATGAGGTGATAACGGGATGAATAAATTAATTGCGGGTACTTTGGCTGCTAGTTTATTATTAACAGCTTGCGGCAGTACATCAGAACAAAACGACAACAAGGAGAACAAGCAATCAGCACAACAAGACACTAAAAAAGCACCACAACCTAAACAACAACATCAAGTGAACAAGAAAAATGGTGTGACAACTGTTGATGGTTTAATGTTAGTGAATAAAAAGGTATCGATTTCAAAACACTATAATCGTGGAGAAAATCAAACAGCGAGACAACATTTAAATGAAATGATGCAAGATGCGAAAAAAGAAGGATTAAATATTGTCTATCGCAGCGGATTCAGATCTTATCAAGAACAAGTCGGACTTTATAATAGTTATGTGGCTCGTGATGGTCAGAAAGCCGCTGATAAATATAGTGCTAGACCTGGCTTTTCTGAACATCAAACAGGCTTAGCTTTCGATGTGGGCACACCACCAGGAAATAAAGATTTCTTAGAAGCATATGGTGAAACACCTGAAGGTAAATGGCTTGCTGAACATGCGCATGAATATGGTTTTATTCTTCGATATCCGAAAGGTAAAGAACATATTACAGGTTATCAATATGAACCTTGGCATTTCAGATATGTCGGCCTTAAACATGCGAAAGACATCCATAATCAACATCAGACATTAGAAGAATATCTAGATTATGGTTATGATAAGAAATAATATTAAATGAAATTATAAAAAAAGGCGAAGCTGAGTTGAGCTTCGCCTTAAAATATATTGAATAGATTATGCGATTTCTAACGCAATTTCCATCATTTGTGTAAATGAGTTTTGACGTTCTTCAGGTGTTGTAGCTTCATCACGTAAGATGTGGTCACTTACTGTGAAGATACCTAATGCTTTTTTACCTGCATAAGTTGCGTTTAAGTATAAACCTGCAGATTCCATTTCAATACCTAAAATACCCATACGTTGCCATTGTTGGTTGAATGTTGAGTCAGCGTTATAGAACGTATCAGAAGAAAGGATATTACCAACATGAGTCGTTGCGCCGACTTTGTCTGCAACATTTTTAGCTTCGACCATTAAATCAAAGTCAGCTAATGGTGCGAAATGACCAGGAATGTTGTATTGATCTACATAGTTAGAGTTTGTAGAAGCACCTTGTGCAATAATAATATCGTAAAGATTTACGTCTTCTTGTAATGCACCACATGAACCGATACGAATAATTGTATCTACATCAAACGTGTTATAAAGCTCATATGAATAGATACCAATACTTGGAATCCCCATACCTGAACCCATTACTGAAACTTCTTTACCTTTATATGTGCCTGTATAACCGAACATATTACGAACTTCGTTAAATTGTACGACATCTTCTAAATAATTATCTGCGATATATTTTGCGCGCAGCGGGTCACCTGGCATTAAAACTGTTTTCGCGATTTTAGCACCATTTGGTTGAATATGCGGTGTACCTTGAGTCATATTTATCTGCTCCTTTAATAAAAAATAAGTTAAGTTAAAGATAACACGCAAGCCTATAATTTGCGAGAATTACTATACACAGTTGGGCTTATTTAATGACAATTCAGGTATGATTTCATTAAAAAGGTGAAATTGAAACAAGTTGAACATCTCTTATATTTTAGCGAGTTAAAATATTTGGTAAAATGATAATTGAATACGTTATATTATATGTGAAAGTAAACAACCAAATTGGAGGATGTATACAAATGAATTATGCGAAGTATATTGATCATACTTTATTAAAACCAGATACTACTTTAGAACAAATTGATAAGTTGATTGAAGAAGCAAAGGAATATCAATTTAAATCTGTATGTATCAACCCGACTTACGTGAAACATGCGGCAGAAGCATTAGCAGATTCTGACGTACTAGTATGTACAGTCGTCGGATTCCCATTAGGCGCAAATACAACAGCGACAAAAGCATTTGAAGTAGAAGATGCAGTGAAAAATGGTGCAGATGAATTAGATATGGTTATTAATATCGGTGCATTAAAAGACAAACGCTATGATGAGGTACAACAAGATATTGAAGCGGTTGTTAAAGCTGCTGATGGTCGTACCGTTAAAGTGATTATCGAAACAGTGTTACTGACAGATGAAGAAAAACGTAAAGCATCTGAATTAAGTAAAGCAGCAGGTGCACACTTTGTGAAAACTTCTACTGGCTTTGCTGGCGGCGGCGCGACAGTTGAAGATGTAAAATTAATGAAAGAAGTCGTTGGCGACACATTAGAAGTCAAAGCTTCAGGCGGCGTTCGTAACTTAGAAGACTTCAAAGCTATGCTAGATGCAGGCGCAACTCGTGTAGGCGCAAGTGCTGGTGTACAAATTATTCAAGGATTAGAATCAGATTCTGATTATTAAATGAATAAGTGGTTAAATCTATGAAAGGGGCCGGGACATAATTGTTCTGGAATCTGATAAAAAGAACGACTTTCACATATAAAATGAAAATCGTTCTTTTTTATTTTGTTCAAGAAATTTTCAGCTCGTAGAGCTGCTAATTTCCTAATATTCACGGCCGTACATGCTATGCCAACTTTTGTTTCAACTTTTCGAATACCCCTTACATACATTCGAGTGAAACCCCAATTAGCCTTTAGCTTACAAAAAAGTTACAACATCAATTTTTCTTCTTTTATAAATTGATGAAGTTTTTGGATCTGAAAGCTTTTCTCTTTTGAAATGTTTATAGTATTCCCAAACCATATTTCCTCTGATTGTTTTTTAAGGTATCAAGTTTGGTTTTTGGATTCATACACTCATCTCTAAGTGGACAACTCACACAGTCATAACATTTGTACTCTTTAAATTGGCATTGATATCCATACTTATCGTTTCGAAATCTATATCCAGAAAAGAATAAAAGCCTATCATGAGGACAAATATATCTGTCATCTTTCTCATCATATTCCAAATTTAATGAGTTATAAGTATTGTGTTTATGCTTTCTTTTCTGTTCTTTTAAAAACATGCCGTACGGCATCAAAGACGTTCTATTAAATACATCTATTATCATTCCATAATTACTTTCACTGCCATATCCTGCATCACATACAATATTTTCTGGTAAGTCACCATTTATTTCTTGAATTCTATATAAAAACCTTTCTAAGGTTCTTGTATCTGTTGGATTCTGATAGACACCAAACGCTAATGCAAATTGATTATTGGCTCCCACTTGAATATTATATGCAGCTTTTAATTGACCATTTCTCATATGATTATCTTTCATTCTCATAAAAGTTGCATCGTGATCTATTTTGGAATAACTATTTCTACTACCTAAAATTCGTTTTTGTTCTTCGTATTTCACATTTTTCTCTTTACACTCACTTACTACCTTTTTATATTTTTTCAAAAGCGTACGTTTTGAACGAATTATTTTTCTTTTTCCAGTATCCTTACTAGCATCAATTTCTTCAGTTAATGCATCAATTTTTTGAATTAAGCAATCTTCGATTGCCTGTAAATCATGGACTTGTAGTTCTTCAGATAATTCCTCTTTTAAACTCGATAAAAGTTCATTTACCATTAAGTCGTCGTATACTTCTTTCGATTTCTTTATATTAGCTTTACTATACCGTTCTGTGTTGGCCTTCCAAACAAAAGTATATTTATTTGCATCAGCTTCAATTTTTGTGCCATCGATGTAAACAGCATCTTCATCTATATAATTGTTAGTCACTAAAAACTCTCTGAATTCTGTAAAACATTCTTTGATTAATTCATTGGTTTTAGGATTAGAACGGAAACGATTAATAGTTTTATAACTAGGTGTCTGTTCTTGAGCTAACCACATAAACCTAATGCTGTCCTTTAAAGCAAATTCAATTTTCCGACCGGAAAATATCGAATTACTACATGCGTATAGAATTATTTTAAGCATCATACGTGAATTATAAGATTAAGCACCTCTACGATTTTGATATCTAATAAATCTATCTTCAGAAATCCCTTCTACAATTTCATTAACAATTAATGCTGTGTCATTTTTAGGAAAATTAAAGTCAGTCGTTAGTGGCAGTGAGAGTTGAGACATGTTATAATTTTTATACATAAAGTTCCTCCAATGATTGGGTTTGTGGTTATTCTCTAATTATACGTGAGGGCTTTATTTTTTTAAAATAATATGAGTATTTTATATAAAAAGCCGAGGGAAATCATTAAAAATTCTCCTTGGCTTTTATTTGAGACTGGATTTATGTCCCAGCCCCTTTTTATTTTGTACGTGGCAATCATTGAATTTAAGAATGTTTTATTATGAAATGTTCTTATTTATAATTGCGCAGAACATAAATAAGTGGTAATCTTTAAGTGGTTATTATTAATAGGAAGCAATAGAATGGACATCAATGAAAAAAGTTATTAAACACTAAAGTGCTTATTTTAACGTCAACACTTGCCGCAGGTGGAGTTTTTCTTTCCAATTACAATAATGACGCATATGCAGCAGAAGAAATTAATCAAGAAAACCAAGTTAATTATGGAGAATTGCTTATAAATAACGAGGTGAAAATTGATTCGAAATTACAAACAACTAATGATACTGTAACTGAAAATCAAGTTTCAAAAGCAAAAGTTGATTCAGTTGAAAGCAATCAGAATATATCAAAAAACAACAATTTAAATGAATCAAGTGCTATGATAGATAGTCAATTGCAAAACAACATTCAATTTGTTAATCCTGAAAAGAAATATTTTGAATCGTATTTAGATAAAAATACAGTTTCTCAACGAGAATATAAAAATAGTTTTCATACAAGAAGTAATCTTAACTTTGTTGAAAGTACTCCTCGATATACTACAAGAAGTATGGAACCCTATGCATCAGCTCAATGGCTTACGAAATATCAATTGACTGCTGGATATGGACATTATAATTTAAACATAAATAATGGCATGCATTATGGGGCTGATTTTGCAATGCCTATTGGGACTCCAGTAAGAGCAATTACAGGTGGTAAAATTATTGAAGCTGGTTGGAGCCCTTATGGTGGCGGTAATCAAATTGGTGTAAAAGAGCCCGATGGTTCCCATTACCAATGGTATATGCACTTAAGTCAATTAAATGTTAGGGTCGGAGATTATATCTCAACTGGACAAATTATAGGAAAATCAGGTAGTACAGGATTCTCAACAGGTCCACACTTGCATTTCCAAAGAATGGTTGGTGGGTTAGGTAATAATTATGCACAAAATCCAATACCATTTTTAAAACAATATGGATATGGTAGTAATACTTCTGGTTATACTCCGCCGGTTAATCGCGTACAAGCACCATCAACTAACAGTACTTATAAAGTTGATGGCAAAGGTACTTATTACAAAGCAGAATCAGCATCATTTACAGCAAACTATGATATTAAAACTCGATTGAATGGGCCATTTAGAAGTAACCCACAATCAGGTGTGTTACATCCTGGTCAAACAATTAAGTATGATACAGTCATGAAACAAGATGGACATGTATGGGTTGTATATACTGGATATTCAGGAAAACGAATATATTTACCAGTTAGAACATGGGATAAAAATTCTAATACATTAGGCCCGTTATGGGGAATTATTAATTAAGGTATATGATAATAGAACTGGAATATTTACATTTCAGTTCTATTATTGTGTATAAAACACCGAAGGAGATGCAACATGTACTTCACAAATTTATCTGAAACAGAGTTTGATAATTATACAAAACAACATTTTTCACATTATACACAGTCAGCGAAACATTATCATAATCGCAATAAGGCACAACATGATGTGCACCTAGTAGGAGTTAAAGATGAAAATAATGAAGTTATTGCGGCGTGTTTACTAACAGAAGCGAGAAGTTTGCGCTTCTTTAAATACTTCTATACACATCGCGGACCTGTCATGGATTATAAGAATATTAAACTTGTGGAATATTTCTTTGCGTCTTTGACACTTTATTTAAGAAAACACAAAGGGTTATATGTACTTGTCGATCCGTATATTTTGGAAAATATCAGAGAACCTGATGGTGAAATCATTGAACAATTTGATAATCATCAGTTGATTCAAACATTGGAAAAGTTAGGTTACAAACATCAAGGCTATTCCACTGGTTATTCTTCTATGAGTCAAATCAGATGGTTGTCTGTGTTAGATTTAAAAGGAAAATCAGAAACGCAGTTACTCAATGAAATGGACTATCAAACAAGACGTAATATTAAAAAGACTTATGAAATGGGTGTACAAGTCCGTACACTTTCTATTGATGAAACACCTTTATTCTTCGAATTGTTTAAAATGGCAGAAGAGAAACACGGTTTCACATTTAGAGGTTTGGATTATTTTAAACAAATGCAAAAGGTTTATGGTCATCGTGGTTTCTTAAAATTAGCATATGTCGATTTGCATACGTACTTAAAAGAGTTGAAAGAGAAACACGCACAATTACAAAGTGATTTAGATGAAGTGAATGAGAAGTTGAAAGAAAGTCCGAACTCTAAGAAATCAAAAAGCAGAGCTAATCAACTGCAGCAACAATTTAATAGTAACGAACGTAAAATCAAAGAAACACAAGCGATGATAGAAAAAGATGGCAACATCTTAAACTTAGCAGCTGCGCTTTATCTTTATAATGAGCACGAAGTTTACTATCTCTCTAGTGGTTCGAATCCTCAATATAATGCGTTTATGGGCGCATACCGTTTACAATGGGAAATGATTAAATTTGCGAAGAAGAAAGGTATTGACCGTTATAATTTCTACGGTATTACAGGAGATTTCTCTGATAATGCAGAAGACTATGGTGTACAAAAATTCAAAGAAGGATTTAATGCACACGTAGAAGAGTATATTGGAGATTTTATTAAACCGCTTCGCCCAATGCTCTACAAACTCTCATTATTATTAGACAAACTAAAAAACAGAGAATAGATGAAAGCAATCTATTCATAATTTTAATAGCAAACAAAAAGAAGCCCCGTCTCAAATCAATTTTTGATTTGAAGCGGGGCTTCACATACTATTAACGCATCAAATGACCAGGATTAGTCTTCGCTGAAGATTTTATCCCATTGGTCACGTTTTTCTAACATTTCTTGTGCAATTTCATGTGCACCTTCTAATGAGTGGCTTGCTGCCCAACCGCATTGTACCTCATTACAAGCAGGGACCTCTTTAGCCGCAACAACATCTTTCAATGTTGCTTCAATGATGTTTAATACATCTTCGTAGTCATCATGGTTGATGAATGATACATAGAAACCAGTTTGGCAACCCATTGGACTTAAGTCTACGACTTTGTCTGTGTGGTTACGGATGTTTTCAGCCATTAAGTGTTCTAATGAATGTAAACCAGGCATTTTCATGTGTTCTTTGTTTGGTTGTTTGAAACGAATATCGTATTTCTTAATTACATCTCCGTTTTGACCTTCTTTTGTACCTGCTAAGCGCACAAATGGTGCAACAACTTTAGTATGATCTAAATTGAAACTTTCAACGTTCATTTTAGGCATAAAACTAAACCTCCTTTAGTTCTTCATGTCTTATTGTAACAAGGCTAAGCAGCATTTACAATTTTACCGAATACACTTTCAATGAAAAGTTTATCAGTTTACTCGGGATAAATTTGTTGAAAATTAAGAAAAAGGATGACAAAGTCATGAAAAACCTTTAAAATGTTTAGTAATCAATTTTACTGATAAAGATATAAAAGGGGATGAGAACGCAAGGTAAAAGCGTTCCAAATCGTGTTAAAACGACCTTAAAGACACATATATCTTTGAAAAATAAAGGGAGTCACTAAAATGTCATTTGAAACTCATATTGAACAATTTATAGATGCGAAACAGTCAGAATTTATTGATATCAGTCATAAAATCCATGAAAGACCAGAACTAGGAAACCAAGAAGTCTTTGCTTCTGGTTTATTAATGCAAGAATTAAAGAAATACGGCTTTGAAATTGAACAAGATATCGCAGGTCATCCGACTGGCTTCATTGCTCAATATCATAGTCGCAAGCCAGGGCCGACGATTGGTTTCCTAGCAGAATATGACGCGCTTCCTGGATTAGGTCATGCATGCGGTCATAATATTATCGGTACAACAAGTGTGTTAGCTGGTATCGCTTTAAAACAAGTTATCGATAAAGTAGGCGGACAAGTGGTTGTGTTAGGTTGTCCAGCTGAAGAAGGCGGAGAAAACGGGAGTGCGAAAGCGAGTTATGTTAAAGAAGGTATCATTGATGAATTAGATGTTGCTTTGATGCTGCACCCTGGTAATGAAACATACAAAACAATCCATACATTAGCAGTAGATGTCTTAGATATTAAATTCTACGGTAAAAGTGCGCATGCCTCTGAAAATGCAGATGAAGCGATTAACGCTTTAGATGCGATGATCAGCTATTTCAATGGTGTAGCACAATTACGTCAACAAATTAAAAAAGGTGAACGTGTACATGGTGTGATTTTAAATGGTGGAGAAGCAGCCAACATTATTCCTGATTTTACACATGCACGTTTCTATACACGTGCAACAACACGTAAAGATTTAGATGTGTTAACACACCGAGTAGGTCAAATTGCTCAAGGTGCCGCATTGCAGACAGGTTGTGACTATTCATTCAAACCGATTCAAAATGGCGTGAACGAATTTATCTTAACACCTAAATTAGATGAACTGTTTGCACATTATGCCCGTCAAAAAGGAGAAGAAGTCAGTGAAGATGACTTCGGTTACGGTTCTACTGATACGGGTAACGTCAGTCATATCGTACCGACGTTACATGCACATATTAAAATCGGGCCAAGCAATTTAGTAGGACATACTTACAAATTTAAAGAAGCTGCTGCATCTGACCATGGTGATAGTGCCTTAATTAAAGGTGCGGATATTTTAGCACGTATGGGCTTAGATTTAATTCAAAACAATGAATTGTTGAGAGAAATTAAAGAACAACATGTCAGAAAAGTGAAGCAAGCATCATTAAAAGAACTTAGAAAACATTCAGAACAACCTAAGGTCACTTTAAGTGATTTATATGATGAGTCTATTGTTTATACGTCTCGTCCATCGTATGTTTCTAATCCTTGGTTAGAGCCTGATGAGCATCAATCTAACTTCTTAACAGGTCGTGAATTATTAATTGCGAATAAAATGCCGGTGATTGTGCATGAAGCGAGTGTCACTGATAAGTTGAAACAGTTATTCAACGAAGTCGGTAAAGAAGTGCCAAGCAATGTTTATAAATTCCATAACCAAGCTAGTTATGAACATTTATTACGTTCGTTAACGAAAGAAGACAACAAGAAGATATACTTCCAATATGTGCATAGTGAAGACATTGTACCTAAAGAAGATTATGCGCTGGATAAAGATACGTTTGTTGCGCTCAACAATAAAGCACGTATACCAGAGTGGACAAACGGTAAATATTTGCCGAAACGTGAAGTTGTGGCGGTAGAAGATTTTGAAGAAGCAGTGAAGAAGTGGGATTTACCGATTGTATTAAAACCGGGCGATGATTTACCGACAGCCGGCGGCTATGGCGTGATGATCTGTTATAACCAAGAAGATTTAGAAAAAGCAATTGAACGTGTTCATCAAGCATTAGATGAAACAGAAACAATGATTATTGAACAAAAAGTGGATGATATCGCCAATTACTGTGTACAATTTGCTTACTCAGATCAAATCGGTTTGAAATATTTAGGAACAGCCGAACAAATCACAGATGATTATGGTTTCTATAACGGAAATCAAAGTGTACCGGTGGAAGAGGTGCCGCAAGCTGTGATTGAAGCGGGTCGCGAAATTATGGAAAACGGTATTAAAGAAGGTTTCTATGGTGTCGGAGGTTTCGACTTGCTTTATGATAAGTATGGTCATGTTTATGCGATTGATTTAAACTTCCGTCAAAACGGGTCAACAAGCATGTTGCTGTTAGATGATGAATTATCTGGAGATTTCCATAAATTCTATAGTTATTTCTCACGCGGTGATAATACGAAATTTTATCGCACGATTATGAAATATGTCCGCCAGGGCAAAATTTATCCATTATCTTATTATGATGGTGATTGGTATGGTAAGGATAAAGTGAATTCTCGTTTTGCGTGTATCTGGCATGGCAGCTCAAGAGAAGAAATTGAATTAAATGAAAAAGCATTCTTAAAAGAATTAGGCGATTAATATAGAGTTTTAGTGAAACGGTTAAAATCCTGTGTGATTTTAGCCGTTTTGCTTTAACATAAATCGTATTAGATTGACTGTTTAAGTTTATTATTTTATATTTGCATTGATACACAACTATAGAGAAAGTGGGTTTACTATGGATTATAAATACGAAACGTTTTTCATAGATTTGCTTGTAAATGAAACGTACTATATTGCAGTCAAAGATAGAAAAATGGTTAGAAGAGATGTAGATGGACATGCCATTGCGCTATTTTGGACAAAGAAAGAATTAGCAGAAGCTTATTTTGAAAACCGTAAAGATGCTTACGATAAAATTATTATTCGTGATTTAGATCGCTTTGTGACAAGTGAAATGGATGACTTATTTGATAAAGGGGATAAAGTCTTAGTCAATGTTACAGATGAACTAGACGGACATTTCATTGATATTTATGAAGCCACAAAACAAATTATGACAGAACTGGATCGTATTCGTACAGTTGAATTTGCGCGAATTACTGCGAAAACAGATGATGTTTATGGTCTGACTGATAAAGGAAATAAACAGTTTATTATTATCAGCAATAACGGGGAAAACCAACCTAACTTCATGCCAGTGTGGAGTGATTACCAATCTGCATTGAAAGTGCGCGATGAAGATTTTGAAGAATGCGATGTAGATCAAGTTGAAGGAGAAGTTTTCAGTGAATGGCTTGATCAATTAAGAGATGATGATAACGGCGTCGGCATCAACTTAAAACCGAATGTTGTAGGTTCGATAGTTTCAGCCCAAACATTGAAAAATGAATTATCTTATTAAAATTGTTTAAATAGATAGAGAACATAATAGGGAATAAGGCTATGATTAAAATCTGCCTTATTCCCTATTTATTTGATGTACATTACGCTGGATTTCCTAAGTAGATACTGCCTAAAGCGCCTGAAAAAGCGCCGCCTTCAACATAGTAAGGCTTGAAACCACGTAAGACAGTATAATCTTCTACAACTTTGCGTAGAAGATGATTATTGTTGAATGAAGAACCGATATACACCACATTTTCAGTTTGAAACTCTCTTGCGAGTGTGATGGCCATGGTTGTGACAACTTCTCCAACGACACCCATTACTGATGCTAATTGATCTGCGGTTGATACTTCTTTATCTAGATGACGCATCACATGTGCGAAGTTTGCGGCTGTTAAATCACCTGGAATCGGCGGTTCACTATTTTTATAGATGTGTTTTACTTTTAAATCAATAAATTCACGGTCACCTTGTTCTGCGGTATCTGTCAAAGTTTGATAATCTGTAATCCCAGATAATAAGTATCCTAAACCTTGAATCATACCGCCGCCGGCACCGATACCTCCGACACGTCTTTGTGTCTGGCCGTCAAAATAGTGCATAGATGTGCCTGTTCCGACATTGGCGAAGATGTAGTCTTTTAAATAATGACCTTGTTCTTCTAATAACATATTTAAACCCTTTGAAGCTGCATCGAACTCAACGAATTCTTGTGCAGGGAAATCTAATTGATCTTTAATCATTTGTGCTTTACCGCCGGTTAAAGAAACATTTCTGCAAGGTTGTTGATTCAACCACTCAATCACTTCTGTTAATTCATCAGTACGTTTCGTTCTGAAAGTACGGTGCCCGTTGTCGATTTCGACAATTTTAATTAATGTACCACCGGCATCAATACCGATTTTCATAGTTTCACCTCAAAATTATGTATGACATGTAATCATTAATAGTATAATCAAAAGAGAAAGAAAAAAGCAAAGTTAAGGAGTGTACAATAAAAAATGAAATTAAGTCCATACCTTATCGTAGAAAATGTTGCAAAAGCAGCTGAATTCTATCAAAGTGTTTTCGGCGGTGAGATTAAAGTATTAAATCAACAAAAAGAACAAGTGTTGCACGCAGAAGTTCACATTACTGATGCTATTGTATTGCACTTATCGAGCAATTATGGCAAACCATTCAGTAATGAAGATGTGAATCTGCTTCTGACATTTGAAGATTCTACAGAACAACAACGTGTATATGATGCGTTGAGTGTTGGTGGAGATCCACACATGCCGATTACTAAAACTTTTTTCAACGCAATGCATGGTCAAGTCAGAGACCAATACGGTGTTAATTGGCTCTCAAATTGTTTCTCAGCATAGCGCATAGGGAAACACTAATTGAACTTGCAGTAAATAAGAAATGTAGGGGATGTATATGAAACACAGTAAGCAATTTGGAGATATTATCGTTCAGCCATACGAACCAAAGTACCATCAAGAAGTCGAAGATTTCGAACTGTCAGAAAGACAGATGATTTATTCTTCTTTACCAAAACAAGTATTAGACGATGCATTAAAAGACAAAGACCGTATCGCGAATATAGCTATTAATCAAAAAGGGGAAGTGGTCGGCTTCTTTGTTTTACATCAATATTATCAACACGAAGGTTACGACACACCAGAACATGTCGTCTATGTCCGTTCGTTATCTATTAATGAAAAATTCCAAGGAAATGGTTACGGCACGAAGATTATGATGAATCTGCCAAATTATGTTCAGTCACTTTATAGTGATTTCAACCATTTATACCTTGTGGTCGATGCTGAAAATAAAGCAGCGTGGAATGTGTATGAACGTGCAGGGTTTATGCATACTGCGACAAAACAAGAAGGACCAATCGGTGAAGAACGTTTATACTATTTAGATTTAGATTCTAAATATGTTTCATCATTAAAGTTGAAAGCACCCGATGAACAACCTGATAAAGAAATCGATACAGTACATTTAATGCTGGACGGTCAAAAAGCAGGTTTTATTGCCTTGCAAGCAACAGAAAACCGTATGCATATCAGAGGTATAGAAGTGGATAAGGATAAACGACATAAAGGTATCGCAGAAAGTGCGTTACGTCAGTTAGCGACATATATCAGAAAAACATATCCTGAAATAGAAGTCTTAGATATTGTTTTATTTGGTGAACATAATGAATTAAAACCGTTATGTTTGAACAGTAATTTTGTCGCAACTTTGCAAACTGAAGATTATGTAAAATTTGAAAAATATATCGTTTATTAAAAATGTAATCATTAGCATTGCGAAATAGGGCATTGTCATTTATAATTTACATTTGTTAACATGAGAAATAAGTAAACTTGTGATTGAATTGATAAAGCCTTTGAAAGGGAGTAATAGAACATATGAAAATTCAAGACTACACAAAAGAAATGGTAGACGAAAAATCATTCATCGATATGGCCCATACTTTATTAGAAGAAAAAGGGACTACAATGAACTTATACGATATCATTGATGAATTTAAAGCTTTAGGACACTATGAAGATAATGAACATTTAGAAAATCGTATTGTTCAATTCTACACTGACTTAAACACAGATGGACGTTTCTTAAATGTCGGAGAAAATATGTGGGGATTACGTGACTGGTATTCAGTAGATGATATTGAAGAAAAAATCGCACCTACAATTCAAAAATTCGATATCTTGGATGAAGAAGACGAAGAAGATAAAAATCTTAAACTTCTTGGCGAAGAGGAAGAAGAGGAAGACGAAGCAAGAACTGAAGAAGATGTTGAGGACGACGAAGAAAATTTAGACGATCCTCAAGATGAAGAAGAAGTCAATGAATCTGATATCGTTATCGAAGAAGACGAAGATGAATTAGAAGAAGCAGAAGAATTATTTGAAGATGCGGCTGGTTTTAATGATGAGCCAGACGATGAAGAATAATAATTGACTTTTTCTAGAAAAATGATAAAATTTTATTCGGGCTCCTTTAATTAGGACAACGTGTATAAATCATACGCTCCCCCTTTACATGAGATGTGAGAGGGAGCGTTTTTTTATTTTTAAGCGATATTTAAAATAAGCGCTAAGACTTTTATGTCTTAACATGAATACAAACAAGTTATGGAATGTTAAATTAATTTGTAATTGAAAAGTAGGAGGAAAAAGAATGACTAAGTTCATATTTGTTACTGGCGGAGTAGTTTCTTCACTTGGTAAAGGAATTACAGCGGCATCATTAGGCAGATTATTAAAAGATAGAGGTTTATCCGTAACGATACAGAAATTCGATCCATATTTAAACGTAGACCCAGGTACTATGAGTCCGTATCAGCACGGGGAAGTCTTTGTGACAGATGATGGTGCGGAAACAGACTTAGACTTAGGACACTATGAACGTTTTATCGACATCAACTTAAATAAATATTCAAACGTGACAGCTGGTAAAGTTTACTCTCACGTATTGAAAAAAGAACGCCGCGGTGATTACTTAGGCGGTACGGTTCAAGTTATTCCTCATATCACGAATGAAATTAAAGAACGTTTATTATTAGCAGGCGAAAGCACAAATGCAGACGTTGTTATTACTGAAATCGGCGGCACAACAGGTGATATCGAATCACTGCCATTTATCGAAGCGATTCGTCAAATTCGTAGTGATTTAGGCAGAGATAATGTCATGTATATCCACTGTACTTTATTACCTTACATCAAAGCAGCAGGTGAAATGAAAACAAAACCGACACAACATAGTGTTAAAGAATTACGTGGTTTAGGTATCCAACCTGATTTGATTGTGGTAAGAACTGAATATGAAATGACACAAGATTTAAAAGATAAAATTGCATTATTCTGTGACATTCCTGAAGAAAATGTTATCGAATGTCGTGATGCTGAATCTTTATATGAAATTCCTTTACAATTAAGCAAACAACATATGGATGACTTAGTCATCAATCGCTTAGACTTAGATGCGAAATACGATACACAATTAGATGAATGGAAACATTTATTAGAAATCGTAAACAATCTTGATGGTGAAATCACAATCGGTTTAGTCGGTAAATATGTAAGCTTGCAAGATGCTTATCTTTCAGTTGTAGAATCATTAAAACACGCAGGCTATCCATTATATAAAGACATTAAAGTTAAATGGATTGATTCTAGCGAAGTGACAGATGAAAACGCAGCAGAATATTTAAAAGATGTAGACGGCATCTTAGTGCCTGGCGGCTTTGGTTACCGTGCAAGTGAAGGTAAGATTTCAGCAATCCGTTATGCGCGTGAAAACAATGTGCCATACTTCGGTATCTGCTTAGGTATGCAGTTGGCAACAGTAGAATTTGCGCGTAACGTTCTTGGTTTAGAAGGTGCACATTCTGCAGAATTAGATCCTGATACACCATATCCAATCATTGACTTATTACCAGAACAAAAAGATATCGAAGATTTAGGCGGAACATTACGTTTAGGCTTGTACCCAAGTGAAGTTAAAGAGGGTACATTAGCTTATGATATCTATGGTAAAAAAGAAATCGAAGAACGTCATCGTCACCGTTATGAATTTAACAACGACTATCGTCAACAAATGGAAGATGCAGGTATGGTCTTCTCAGGTATCAGCCCAGACGGCAGAAGAATCGAAATGATTGAAATTCCTGGTAATGACTTCTTCTTCGCGAGTCAATTCCACCCAGAATTCTTATCAAGACCAAACCGTCCGCAACCAATCTTCAAAGCGTTTATCGAAGCGGCTAACAAATATCAACAAAATAAAAGTAAATAAGGCAAAACACGTCTATTATAAAGCATAAAGAAGCGGCAAAGCAGATTCACAACTAGGTGAAACAGCTTTGCCGCTTTTGTATTTTCAAATTATTTAGTTACTCTTCTACGTTCAAATCCAAGTCTCTGATCATTTCAATCATTTGTGTATAGATTTCATAGTAAACATAAGTGAAAGCCATAGGATGAGGTTGAACAATTTTGTCATAATCCTCTGTATAGACAATCGGTCTTGGTGTACATAAATCTATATAATGAAGAAGATGGTCAGGAATAGGTGTTTCTTTATTTTTGTTACAGATTAAAACGAAATCAACATCTAAATCAATTAAGCGTTGTGTATCCGCTTGAACTTCTTCTGTATAAAAAGGAGAGAAGAGTAAGACGCGGTCAGTTGTATCTAATGCATCATAACTTTCTAAGTCAGTTAGACGTTTGCTTGCTTCTAATTTTTCATTGCTGTTAAGCACATAATCTTCGAAGCAATTTAAGTCGCCATAACCTTTGACATAAACATGACCTTCTCCGCCGATAGCTTGAATTAAACATTGTGCTGCCATTTGTATATCCAATTCTTGTTGATTTAAGCGATTGAATATACCAGTAAGTTGTGTTTGTAAGATATTCGCCATAGTAGCCTCCAACTATATTATCGATATTTCAATTTTAAATGAAGCTTATCTTTAATTCAATTGACTGAAAAATGTATAAGACGCAGATGAAAATGGGTAATAATAAAAAATACAACGTTAAGCACAGAACAAAGTGGTTGTGAAACACATATACACATGTTGTATACGTTTTCATTTGAAAATTCACACAATTTTATCATTTATAACCGCTTACATTTAGTTTTGCAATGCATTACGGCGGTGACTTTGATATACTTAACGTATAAAAATCACGTGCAAAACGCACGCAAGGAGGAACTTTCATGCCTTTAGTTTCAATGAAAGAAATGTTAATCGATGCAAAAGAAAAAGGTTACGCAGTTGGTCAATACAACTTAAATAACCTAGAATTCACTCAAGCTATTTTAGAAGCTTCACAAGAACAAAATGCACCAGTTATTTTAGGTGTATCTGAAGGTGCTGCTCGTTACATGAGCGGATTCTACACTGTAGTTAAAATGGTAGAAGGCTTATTACATGATTTAAAAATCACTGTACCAGTTGCTATCCATTTAGACCACGGTTCAAGCTTCGAAAAATGTAAAGAAGCAATCGACGCTGGTTTCACATCAGTTATGATCGACGCTTCACACAGCCCATTCGAAGAAAATATTGAAATCACTAAAAAAGTGGTTGAATATGCACATGCACGCGGTGTATCAGTTGAAGCTGAATTAGGTACTGTTGGCGGACAAGAAGACGACGTAGTAGCTGACGGCGTTATCTATGCTGACCCTAAAGAGTGTCAAGAACTTGTTGAAAAAACAGGTATCGATACTTTAGCACCTGCATTAGGTTCTGTTCATGGTCCTTACAAAGGTGAACCAAACTTAGGCTTCAAAGAAATGGAAGAAATCGGTCAATCAACTGGTTTACCATTAGTATTACACGGTGGTACTGGTATCCCAACTAAAGATATCCAAAAATCTATTTCTTTAGGTACAGCTAAAATCAACGTAAATACTGAAAACCAAATTGCTTCAGCGAAAGCAGTTCGTGAAGTATTAAACAACGACAAAGAAGTATACGATCCACGTAAATATTTAGGACCAGCTCGTGAAGCTATCAAAGCTACAGTAACTGGTAAAATCAAAGAATTCGGTACTTCTAACCGCGCTTAATTTTGAGTAATTAAGTATTGAAAGAGCATCTTTTTCGGATGCTCTTTTTTGTGTTGTGAGACAACACCAAAAGATTGTGTTCTCGTCAACCATTTGTTAGGATACAAAAGATTGCGGAAATATCTATATGACAATAATGTTAGGCAAAAATGGTGTATTGCCTGAAATTATTTCGCAGTCTTAACGTGACTTGTGCTATAATGTCTTAAGTGATTTTTTGAATGAAACAAAAAAGTTTGTTGAGACTGACAACTTAAGACAAACGCATAAAATGGGTGCAACATATCAACATGTTGTAAATACTTTAACAAATGGCTTTGTATTCTATAATATGAATATACAATCGCTAGTACATTCAACTATAATTAATATGAAGTATGTGGATAACAGTTATTTTCATAGAAAATGATGAAAGAGTGGGTGTAGTCGTATCAGAAACAAGGTAGACTATACATAGAACTGTGGAATAAAGATTGAATAACAAAGGAGAACAATCGAATGGCTCAAGAAGTAATAAAAATCAGAGGCGGACAGCCATTAAAAGGGAAACTGAAAATCAACGGCGCTAAAAATAGTGCAGTGGCGATTATCCCAGCAGCATTACTTGCAGAGGATGTTGTAACATTAGAAGGCTTACCGCAAATTTCAGATGTTGCTACTTTAGTAAGCTTGTTAGAGGATTTAAACATTAAAACAGATTTAAAAGATACAGAATTAAAAGTAGACCCGACGGAAATAAAAAATGCGTCTTTACCAAACCATAAGGTAGAGTCATTAAGAGCATCATATTATATGATGGGAGCAATGTTAGGTCGATTTAAAAAATGCGTCATCGGACTACCAGGTGGTTGTCCTTTAGGACCACGTCCGATTGATCAACATATTAAAGGATTCAAAGCATTAGGTGCGACGATTGATGAATCAAGCCCGACTTCTATGAAGATTGAAGCGGAAGAATTAAAAGGTGCGAATATCTTCTTAGATATGGTTAGTGTCGGTGCAACGATCAATATTATGTTAGCTGCTGTCCGTGCAGAGGGACAAACAGTAATCGAAAATGCAGCGAAAGAACCTGAAGTTGTAGATGTTGCGACGTTCTTAACAGGAATGGGTGCGAATATCAAAGGTGCAGGTACAAGTACTATTAAAATTACGGGTGTCGATCATTTGCATGGTGTGACACATCAAATTATTCCAGACCGTATTGAAGCGGGTTCATATATGTGTATGGCAGCAGCTTGCGGTGCTGAAGTGGAACTTGATAATATCATTCCAAAACACATCGAACCTTTAACTGTTAAATTACGTGAACTAGGTGTAGATGTTGAGATTGATGATGACCGCGTAAAACTTAAAGGCCAATTACCATTTAACAGCGTCAACATCAAAACGTTGGTTTATCCAGGTTTTGCGACTGACTTACAACAACCAATCACACCATTATTATTCTTAGCAGATGGACCTTCATTTGTAACAGATACAATTTATCCTGAAAGATTCCGTCATATCGAAGAGTTAAGAAAAATGGGCGGAGAAATTTCTGTAGATCAAAACACAGCAACAGTTAAACCGTCTCAATTACATGGTGCGTCTGTGTATGCGAGTGATTTACGTGCCGGTGCTTGCTTAATTATTGCAGGTTTAATCGCTGAGGGTGTAACAACAATTTATAATGTAAATCACATTTATCGCGGCTACACAAACATTGTAGAGAATTTAAAATCTCTCGGCGCAAACATTTGGACTGAAAAAATTTAGGAAACGTGGTATACTTTGTATAGTAGGTTTGCATGATCTAGTAATCATGAGAGGTGATTTAAATGGAAATTTGTCCATATCTAGAAGAAACATTCAAAATCATCGGTCGAAGCTGGAATGGATTAATTTTAAATTATTTATCTAGATGTCCAGAACAGTCTGCACACTTCAGTGATATGAAGAAAGATTTGAAGACAATTACACCACGTTCTTTAAGCTTAAAACTTTCTGAACTGATGGAATGGGAGTTAGTAGAAAAGAACATCGTATCAAAAGCCCCCTTATCAATCGTTTATCATTTAACTGATAAAGGTGCTGCTTTAGCTGAGGCTTTAGTACCGATGGAAGAATGGGCACAAAAATATATTGAACTTGAATCTGAGAATCAAACAGATAATGTGGCCAATTCTTAATATAGATTTGAGAGAAGTAAGAGTTATTCCTTTTGGAGTAGCTCTTATTTTGCGTTATAAGCAGAAACGTTTAAAAAAATCTGAGAAAGGATAAACTATAAAGTAAGACGTAATACTAAGGAGTGACTGAATTGAGAATTCAAACTAAGCAATATATCAATGGTGAATGGGTTGATAGTGCAAGTGGCGAAACAATCGATGTCATCAACCCAGCAACTGAAGAAGTACTCGGTCAAGTTGCGAAAGGTAACAAAGAAGACGTAGATAAAGCAGTCCAAGCTGCAAAAGATGTTTATCTTGAATTCCGTCGCAGCAGTGTAGAATATAGAAGAGACTTACTCGATAAAATTGTCAAAGAGTATGAAAATAGAAAACAAGATATTATTGAAGCGATTACTGATGAACTAGGTTCACCGCTTGAAAAATCCGAAAATGTGCATTATCAAATGGGACTTAATCACTTCTCAGAAGCAAGAGATGCATTGGATAATTTCCAATTTGAAGAACGACGCGGTAATGACTTAGTGGTGAAAGAAGGTATTGGTGTTGCTGGTTTAATCACACCATGGAACTTCCCAACTAACCAAACATCATTAAAACTAGCAGCAGCATTCGCAGCTGGTAATCCAGTCGTATTAAAACCTTCTGAATTAACACCATACGCAGCAATTATCTTAGCTGAAATCTTTGATAAAGCTGGTGTACCAAAAGGTGTATTCAACTTAGTAAATGGTGACGGCGAAGGTGTCGGCAATCCATTAAGTGAACACCCAGATGTACGCATGATGTCATTCACAGGTTCAGGACGTACAGGTGCTAAAATCATGGAAAAAGCAGCACAAGACTTCAAAAAAGTTTCACTTGAACTTGGTGGTAAATCACCTTATATCATTTTAGATGATGCAGATGTAGAAGAAGCTGCTGAAGCTGCAGTCGGCAAAGTTTATAACAACACAGGCCAAGTATGTACTGCAGGTACAAGAACTATTATTCCTGAATCAATGAAAGATAAATTCATTGAAGCAGCAAAAGAAAAAATGAGCCAAGTAAAAGTTGGAGATCCAAGAGAAGAAGGCGTTCAAATGGGTCCAATCATCAGCAAAAAACAATTTGATCAAGTTGAAGATTATATTCAAAAAGGTATCGATGAAGGTGCTGAATTAGTTCTTGGCGGTGTAGGTAAACCTGAAGGATTAGACAAAGGTTACTTCGCAAAACCAACAATCTTTGCGAATGTTGATAACCAAATGACTATCGCACAAGAAGAAATCTTTGGACCTGTAATGTCAATTATCACTTACAAAGACCTTAAAGAAGCAATCGAAATTGCGAACGAAACAAAATATGGTCTTGCTGGTTATGTATATGGTAAAGACTTAAACACTTTACGCAAAGTTGCACGTGAAGTTGAAGCAGGTACAATTGAAATCAATGAAGCAGGTCGCAAACCAGATTTACCATTCGGTGGTTATAAACAATCAGGTATCGGTAGAGAATGGGGCGACTATGGTATTGAAGAATTCTTAGAAATTAAATCAATTGCAGGTTACTATAATGAATAACCTTTGAATACTATTTGCTGGGCACGAAAGTGTCCAGCTTTTTTAATGGAGAAATAGTTAATTATACGCAATTGATAACGTTAGACCAATGATTGTTTTTGTAATTAAAATGGAAATTTGCTATGGTTATCTTATGAAAAATACTTTATAATAAGTAAATACGTAAAATTAAAACGAAATGAGTGTCAAACATGCCTGAAAGAGAACGTACATCTCCTCAATACGAGTCTTTCCACGAACTTTATAAGAACAACACTACTAAAGCGCTAACTCAAAAAGCAAAATCTCTTAAACTTACAAATTATAGTAAACTTAATAAAAAAGAATTAGTATTAGCTATCATGGAAGCTCAAATGGAAAAAGACGGCAACTATTATATGGAAGGTATCTTAGATGATATTCAACCTGACGGTTACGGTTTTTTAAGAACAGTCAACTATTCCAAGGGCGAAAAAGATATTTATATTTCTGCAAGCCAAATCCGCCGTTTTGAAATCAAACGAGGGGATAAGGTTACAGGTAAAGTCAGAAAGCCAAAAGATAATGAGAAATATTATGGTTTACTGCAAGTTGACTTCGTTAATGATCACAATGCAGAAGAAGTCAAAAAACGTCCTCACTTCCAAGCACTTACACCACTATATCCAGATGAACGTATTCGATTAGAAACAAAATCAACTAACTATTCCACACGTATTATGGACTTGGTTTCACCGATTGGTTTAGGCCAACGTGGTTTAATTGTCGCACCGCCTAAAGCAGGTAAAACAACGTTGCTTAAAGAAATTGCGAACGCCATTTCAGCAAACAAACCAGAAGCTAAATTGTTCATTTTATTAGTTGGAGAACGACCAGAAGAGGTAACAGATATTGAACGTTCAAGTGATGATGCAGAAGTAGTGCATTCAACATTTGATGAGCCGCCAGAACATCATGTGAAAGTTGCTGAATTATTACTAGAACGTGCGAAACGTTTAGTTGAAATCGGAGAAGACGTCATTATTTTAATGGACTCTATTACACGATTAGCACGTGCATACAACTTAGTTATTCCACCAAGCGGACGTACTTTATCAGGTGGTTTAGATCCGGCTTCATTACACAAACCTAAACATTTCTTTGGTGCGGCAAGAAATATTGAAGCAGGCGGCAGCTTAACAATTTTAGCCACTGCATTAATTGATACAGGTTCTAGAATGGACGATTTAATTTATGAAGAATTCAAAGGAACAGGTAATATGGAGCTGCATTTAGATCGTAAATTAGCTGAAAGACGTGTCTTCCCAGCTATTGATATTGGTCGAAGCTCAACACGTAAAGAAGAATTGCTGGTAGATAAGAAAGATTTAGAAAGCTTATGGCAATTACGTAATATGTTTACAGATTCTACAGACTTCACAGAACGTTTCATCAGAAAGTTAAAACGTTCGAAAAATAATGAAGAATTCTTCCAAAAATTACAAAAAGCAGCTGAAGACAGCAAGCGTACAGGCAAGCCGATCATTTAAATATAAATTTGATTTGTCATCCAGAATGGGTTGCAATTTATTCTGGTAACAATTATACTTACTAAGTATTGGGTAAAAACTCACAAATAACTCTGTTCCAGATGGTTCAGGGCAAAGGAGCTGAAAATAATAATGAGACAAGGAATCCATCCTGAATACCACAAAGTAATTTTCTTAGATACTACTACTAACTATAAATTCTTAAGTGGTTCAACTAAAACATCATCAGAAACAATGGAATGGGAAGATGGTAACGAATATCCAGTTATCCGTTTAGATATTTCATCTGACTCACATCCATTCTACACAGGTCGTCAAAAATTCGCAGCAGCGGATGGCCGTGTTGAACGATTCAACAAAAAATTCGGTCTTAAATCAAACAACAATCAATAATATTGAATGTCATTTACTCTCGCTTTTGAAGCGAGAGTTTTTTTACTTTTTTGTCCGAATTCATTTGGATTTTCTTGCAGTTATTTCTCTATCAAAATTAAAAATATGATATAATGAGATGATTTTGTTTTGAAAAGGAAGGAAAAGCATAATGTATGAAACTTATCATTCCGGCTGGATTGAATGTATTACCGGCAGCATGTTCAGCGGTAAATCTGAAGAATTAATCCGCAGATTAAAACGCGGCATGTATGCAAAACAGAAAGTCGTTGTATTTAAACCTGCAATAGATAATCGTTACCATAAAGAAAAAGTGGTATCGCATAATGGTAATGCGATAGAAGCCATTACAATTAAAGCAGCTGAAGAAATCTTTGAACAGGATTTAACAGGGGTAGATGTCATCGGTATTGATGAAGTACAATTCTTTGAACATTCAGTAGTAGATATCGCACAAGAGTTGGCTGAACAAGGTCATCGTGTGATTGTTGCTGGATTGGATATGGATTTCAGAGGTGAACCTTTTGAACCGATGCCTCAACTAATGGCAGTCAGTGAACTTGTCACAAAGTTACAAGCCGTTTGTGCAGTCTGTGGTGCACCTGCCAGCAGAACGCAACGTTTGATTAATGGCAGACCTGCCAAAGCAGATGATCCGATTATTATGGTTGGTGCAGATGAAAGTTATGAACCGAGATGTCGTGCACATCATATTGTCGCACCAAGTGAGACTGAGAAGGAGGAATTATAATCATGTTTGATCAATTAGACATTGTTGAAGAACGTTATGAACAGTTGAACGAATTACTGAGTGATCCAGATGTGGTCAGTGATTCTGATAAACTGCGTGAATACTCAAAAGAACAATCTGATTTACAAAAAACAGTAGATGTTTATCGTGAGTATAAACAAAACAAAGAAGATATTGAAGAAATGAATGAAATGCTGAATGAAACAACAGACAAAGAAGAAGTCGACATGTTGAAATCAGATATCAGCGAATTAAAAAATACATTACCTGATTTAGAAGAACAATTAAAACTATTATTGATTCCTAAAGACCCAAATGATGACAAGAACGTTGTCGTTGAAATCCGTGCCGCAGCAGGTGGAGATGAAGCAGCCATCTTTGCGGGTGATTTATACCGTATGTATTCACGTTATAGTGAAGCACTAGGATATAAAACTGAAGTCATTGAAATGAATGACAGTGACCATGGCGGTTTCAAAGAAATCAGCTTTATTATCAATGGTCAAGGTGCTTATTCTAAATTGAAATACGAAAATGGCGCACACCGTGTACAACGTGTACCTGAAACTGAATCAGGCGGTCGTATTCATACATCAACTGCTACTGTAGCGGTACTGCCTGAAGCGGAAGATGTAGAAATTGAAATTAGAAATGAAGACTTGAAAATTGAAACATATCGTTCAAGTGGTTCAGGTGGTCAGCACGTCAATACGACTGACTCAGCAGTACGTATTACGCATTTACCAACAGGTATTATTGCGACATCATCTGAAAAATCACAAATTCAAAACCGTGAAAAAGCATTGAAAGTGTTGAAAGCACGTGTGTATGATATGAAATTACAAGAAGAACAAGAAAAATACGCATCTGAAAGAAAATCAGCAGTGGGTACTGGGGACCGTTCAGAACGTATTCGTACGTATAACTATCCACAAAATCGTGTCACTGATCACCGTATCGGTTTAACAATTCAAAAGTTAGATCAAATCATCGAAGGTAAATTAGATGAAATTATCGATGCGTTAACAATGTCAGAACAGACAGAGAAATTGAAAGAATTGAACAACGTTGAATTATAAAGAAGCGGTTCAAGCTGCCTCAAAACAAGCGACTGCTCGTGGTTATGAACCGAAACGCGCAGAATGGCTGTTGCTAGATTTATTAGATTGGTCGTTGACGGACTATGTACTGCATATGCAGGATACCATGCCAGAAGAACATGAACGGTTATATCAACAAGCGGTCGAACGTATGTTGACAGGGGAACCGATTCAATATATCACTGGCTTTCAAAGTTTCTTAGGAGAAAAGTTTCAAGTAGATGAACGTTGCTTAATACCAAGACCTGAAACAGAAGAAGTGCTCATGTACTTTTTAGAACGTTTGCCTAAGCAAAGTGTGGTGGCAGATATTGGGACGGGAAGTGGTATTTTAGCTGTCTCCTTAAAACGTTTAGAACCAAGTTTGACAGCGTATGCGTCAGATTTGTATGAAGGACCGTTAACTATTGCTGAAGCTAATGCGAAGCTGCATCAAACAGAAATTACTTTTATACAAGGCAGTGACTTGGAACCTTACATTAAACAAGGTATTCGTTTAGATGGTTTGATTTCTAATCCGCCGTATATTGATGAAAGTGAATCTGTCGATATGGCCGAAACAGTTTTGGATTATGAACCACATCAAGCTTTATTCGCAGATGAACAAGGTTTAGCGATTTATCGTGCGATCATTGAAAAATTGCCGTATGTTTTAAATGATCAGGCACTTGTCGTCTTTGAAATTGGTTATAATCAAGGCGCAGTATTAAAAACGATGATTGAAACCATGTATCCAAAAGTACAAGTTGAAGTCGTCGCTGATATTAATCAAAATGATCGAATTGTCGCATTTAAATGGTCAGCTTAAACAGAGGATGAGAAGTTATGGGAGAAGAAGGGGAATCGCACATTCCCTGTTCTCGCATAACTTCTTATTTTGTTTTACAATTAAATTGAAAGGACGTGCAGCAGAAAATGATGACAAAAACATGGGATTTACGTAACCAATTACAGACAGAACAAGGTCAACGTGCATTAAATGAAATCAGTGACATCTATCATGCGGGCGGTTTAGTCGCAATTCCGACAGAGACAGTTTATGGATTAGGAGCTAACGCATGTGATGATCAAGCCGTACGTCGTATCTATGAAGCGAAAGGACGTCCATCTGATAATCCTTTAATCATTCATATTCATGATAAAAGCCAATTGAATGATTTTGTGGCTTCTTATTCAAAAGAAGTGGAACAATTAATGGATGCGTTTTGGCCAGGGCCGATTTCTTTTATCTTACCGTTGAAACCAGGTTACTTATGTGAACGTGTCTCAGGAGGTCTTGACTCTATCGCAGTGAGAATGCCGAGTCATCCTATTGGTCGTGCTATTTTGAAATATACAAATCTGCCGATTGCTGCACCGAGTGCTAATATTAGCGGCAGACCTTCACCTACAACTTTCTCACATGTCTTTAATGATATGGACGGACGAGTAGAAGGAATAGTAAATGGTGATCAAAGTGAAGAAGGTTTAGAAAGTACAGTACTTGACTGCACACAATATCCTTATAGAATTGCAAGACCAGGTGCGATAACAGAAGAGATGATTGACTCTGTATTGCCAGGTTCTGTAGACCATGATGCACAATTAAATACAGAAAAACCAATCGCACCAGGTATGAAGTATAAACATTATTCACCACAAACACCTGTAGCGATGCTGACAAGTTTAACACAAGCTATTTCAGAGGATAAAGATTGGTCGCATACATTGTTTGCGGTACCTGCGACATTGCAGGCTTACTTGCCAAAAGATGCTATTTATCGCGAACTTGCAAAAGATGTCACTGATTTAAAATCCGCAAATCATATGCTATATCAAATTCTGCACGAGCTTGATACGGATGAATCCATTGAACAAGGTTATATTTATCGTTTTGAACTTACAGATGAAAGTACTGCTTTCTTAAATCGTTTAGAAAAAGCAACAGGTAATCAACAAATAGGAGCGGATCAACTGTGAAAATAATCTTTGTTTGTACAGGAAATACATGTCGCAGTCCAATGGCTGAAAGTATTGCGAAATCATTAATGCCTGAACATACCTTTTATTCAAGAGGTTTATTTGCGATGAATGGTCAAACTGCAGCTGCATATACACAATCTATTTTAGAAGTAAAAAATTTAGATTCACCGACAAAGGCTTGTCAGTTGTCTGAAAGTGATTTAGATGCAGACTTGATTTTGACAATGACTGAAGGACATAAGCAACAACTTGAAATGATGTATGCGCAACCATTACCGGTATATACGCTTTATGAGTTTGCAGGCCAAAAAGGTGAAGTTTCAGATCCCTATGGCGGAGACCTCAATCAATACCAACAGATTTATAATGAACTGAATTACTTATTGAACGAAGTGAAGTTAAGATTGGAAAAAGATGTTAATAATTAGTATGAGTTGAGCTTTAAATGCGTTATAATAGCAACTATATAGCATCGTTTGCTTTACATAAGCGAGAACTTTTCTGTTTTCGCTTGAGATGAGTTTACAAAGGGGTGGAATTAAATGGAAAATTTGAAGTTATTGCTTAATGAGTTAAAAGAACAAGATTTCTTCAAACCCGGAGAAATTTGTGTTATTGGTTGTTCAACATCTGAGGTTATCGGTGAGCGAATCGGCTCAGTCGGTTCAATGGAAGTAGCACAAGAAATCTTTGATGCTTTGATGGAAATCCGTAAAGAGACAGGTGTCACTTTTGCATTCCAAGGTTGCGAGCATATCAATAGGGCAATTACTATCGAAAGAGAACATTTCAATCCACTTACAATGGAAGAAGTTACAGTTGTGCCCGCAACGCATGCTGGCGGCAGTATGTCGACATATGCTTATCGTCACTTAGACAATCCGATGGTTGTTGAACATATCACTGCTGATTGCGGTATTGATATCGGTCAAACAATGATCGGTATGCATATCAAACATGTTGCAGTACCTGTACGTACTTCAGTGAAGCGTGTCGGGGATGCGGTCGTGACACTTGCGACTTCTAGACCTAAGCTAATCGGCGGCGAACGTGCTCACTATACTTTATAACTAAATGAATTGGGGGAATGATGTCATGTCATTTATCGAAAAGGAAGACAAAGCAGTATTTGAAGCTATTCAAAACGAATACAATCGTCAGAATAACAACATTGAATTAATCGCATCAGAAAACTTTGTGTCAGAAGCAGTTATGGAAGCACAAGGTTCAGTATTGACTAACAAGTATGCTGAAGGTTACCCAGGACGCCGTTATTATGGCGGCTGCCAATTTGTAGATGTAACAGAAACATTAGCGATTGAACGTGCGAAAGAGTTATTTGGTGCAGAACACGTTAACGTACAACCACACTCAGGTTCACAAGCAAATATGGCAGTTTATTTAGTTGCATTGGATTACGGTGACACTGTATTAGGTATGAACTTAAGCCATGGCGGTCACTTGACACATGGTGCTAAAGTCAACTTCAGCGGACAATTTTATAACTTTGTCGAATACGGTGTAGATAAAGAAACAGAACGCATCGATTACGAAGAGGTACGTCGTCTTGCGAAAGAAAACAAACCTAAATTAATCGTTGCGGGAGCATCAGCTTACCCAAGAGAAATCGACTTCAAGAAATTCAAAGAAATTGCTGATGAAGTCGGTGCTAAATTAATGGTAGACATGGCACATATCGCTGGTTTAGTAGCTGCAGGTTTACATCAAAACCCAGTAGACTATGCTGATTTTGTGACAACTACAACGCATAAAACTTTAAGAGGCCCTCGTGGCGGTATGATTCTTACTAAAAAAGAATATGCGAAACAAATTGATAAAACAATTTTCCCAGGTATTCAAGGTGGACCATTAGAACATGTTATTGCGGCAAAAGCAGTAGCATTCGGTGAAGCATTGCAACCTGAGTTCAAAGTTTATCAAGAACAAGTCATCAAAAATGCAAAAGCATTAGCTGATACGTTAATCAATGAAGGCTTCAGAGTGGTTTCTGGTGGTACAGAAAACCACTTAGTAGCGGTTGATGTTAAAGGTTCATTTGGTATTACAGGTAAAGAAGCGGAAGAAGCATTAGATGAAGTGGGCATTACTTGTAACAAAAACACAATTCCATTTGACCAAGAAAAACCATTCGTAACAAGCGGTTTACGTTTAGGTACACCAGCTGCAACAACACGTGGATTCGATGAAAAAGACTTTGAAGAAGTAGGTAAAATCATCAGCCTAGTTGTTCAAAATCCTAAAGATGAAGCGAAGTTAAAAGAAGCTTCTGAACGCGTACAAGCTTTGACTTCAAAACATCCACTATATAAATAAGAGAACTAGGAGGCTATTCCTTTATGGGAAAAGTACATGTATTTGATCATCCGTTAATTCAACACAAATTAAGTTACATCCGTGACGTCCACACTGGAACAAAAGAGTTCAGAGAGTTAGTAGACGAAGTCGGTATGTTAATGGCATATGAAGTGACAAGAGATTTGGAACTTCAAGATGTTGAAATCGAAACACCCGTGACTAAAACGGTAGCGAAAAGATTATCTGGTAAAAAACTAGCGTTTGTACCGATTCTTAGAGCTGGTTTAGGTATGACACAAGGTGTCTTAAGCTTAACCCCTGCAGCGCGTGTCGGTCATGTCGGTTTATATCGTGATCCAGAAACATTGGAAGCAGTTGAATACTTTGTTAAATTGCCTCAAGATATTGAGGATAGACAAATTATTGTCGTAGATCCAATGTTAGCAACAGGTGCTTCAGCAATTGAAGCTATCAACTCGTTGAAAAACCGTGGTGCGAAACATATTCGTTTCATGTGCTTGATTGCTGCGCCTGAAGGTGTGGAATTACTTCAAGAAGCGCACCCGGATGTTGATATTTATATTGCAGCACTTGATGAAAAATTGAATGATAAAGCATATATCATCCCAGGTTTAGGTGATGCTGGAGACCGTTTATTCGGTACAAAATAAGAAGTGTTCAGCAGTCACACATATTAACCTATGTGCATGCTTTAAATGGAAATAAGAGATAAATAGATATAAGAGTATGCAAATTGTTTAGCGTAGATGAACAGAAAGTTCAATCTGTGATGCCATAACATTGCATACTCTTTCTCTGTATAGGAGGCATTGACTTGAAGAAAATAATGACAATCTTCGGCACGCGACCTGAAGCAATCAAAATGGCGCCATTAGTCAATCAATTAAAACATGAAGAAGCGCTAGAACCTGTGGTTGTCGTTACGGCTCAACATAGAGAAATGCTTGATGCTGTACTAGAAACGTTTGATATTCAACCAGATTATGATTTAGATATTATGAAGGCAGGGCAAACGTTATCAGATATTACTTCTAGAGTTTTAAAAGGATTGGAAGCTATTATTCAACAAGAGAAACCAGATATGATATTAGTCCACGGTGATACGATGACTGCATTTGCCAGCGGTTTAGCAGCATTTTACAATCAAGTCGCTATAGGTCATGTAGAAGCTGGATTAAGAACTTGGAATAAGTATTCGCCTTATCCTGAAGAGATGAATCGCCAAATGATCAGCTGTTTATCAGATATTCATTTTGCGCCGACAAAACAAGCGAAGGCGAATCTATTAAAAGAGAATATACCTAGCGCTAAAGTTGTAATTACAGGCAACACTGCCATTGATGCTATGAATACTACAATTCAAAAGGATTATCATTCAGAAGTGATGAAACGTCATAAAGACAAGCGCGTTATTTTATTGACAGCGCATCGTAGAGAAAATTTAGGTGAACCCATGGCACATATTTTCAGTGCATCACGAAGATTAGTGGAAGCACATGAAGATGTGGTGTTGGTTTATCCTATGCATAAGAATCCTAAAGTACGTGAAATTGCACAACAGTATCTCAGTGATCATGATCGTATAGAATTGATAGAACCTTTAGATGTCGTAGATTTTCATAACTTTGCCCATCAGTCTTATTTGATACTGACAGATTCAGGCGGTATTCAAGAAGAAGCACCATCTTTAGGCAAACCAGTTTTAGTATTAAGAGATACAACAGAACGACCTGAAGGTGTAGAAGCGGGTACCTTGAAATTGACTGGAACGGATGAAGAAGATGTGTATCGAGAAGCTGAATTATTATTAACGGATCAAGCACTTTATCAGCAAATGAGTGAAACTGCCAATCCTTATGGTGATGGTAAAGCTTCGAAACGCATTTGTGACAATATTAAGTATTATTTTAATCTGACAAGCGAAAAACCTGTAGATTTTAATGAAAATAAAGACAATTATGAATGATTTGTTAAAAATGTGTCTAATTTGTGACAAAAATCACTCATAAGAATTGCATGTTTTGAATGTAATTGACACGCGTTCCATTGCTATATTATGATTAAAAATGTATGGATGAAATGGTTTACAAATGATTCGTATCTCCATGTGAAATGAGGCACAATAAATGAAACAGTTCAACTTAATTTTTAAGCAATATCTTCAATATTACATTTATTGGTTGTTAGCCTTGGTTGTAATAGCAATTTTTATACCAAAGCCTTTCATTATTGGTCTTATCATCGGTTCATTTGGTTCCTTGATCAATACATACATCTTTGAATTATATTTATCTCAGGCGCAGAAACAAGAAACGTCTCAGATATCTACAGGTGGGATATGGCGCTTTTTAGTGGCACTTGCTGCTTGTATTATCTGGGTTTATTTCAAAAACCAAGTGAATATTATTGGTGTAATGATTGGTTTAATGATTTCATACTTATTAATCATTTTTCGACCATTTCTTCACAAAATGTAATACAAATCAACGAATGAAAGAGGTGAGTATTATATGCAACATAAAAGCCCTGTAGTTACATGGGAGCTATTTGGTTTAGATATCAAATTCAACTTGGCTAGTATTTTAATGGTAATTATTACAGCAATTATTGTTTTAGCAATAGCCATAGCTTGTACACGTAACTTACAGAAACGACCGACTGGCAAACAGAACTTCATCGAATGGGTCTTTGACTTTGTTAGAGGCATCATCGAGAGTAACCTTGCATGGAGACATGGCGGTCAATTCCACTTCTTGGCAGTAACATTAATTATGTTTATCTTTATCGGTAACATGTTGGGTCTGCCATTTGCGATAGTCATCGACCATACGCTATGGTGGAAATCTCCGACAGCTGATGCCACAGTTACTCTGACGTTGGCAATGTTAATGATTCTGTTGACACATTACTACGGTATCAAGTTGCGCGGAGCGAAAGGTTACTTTAAAAATTATGCTCAGCCTTTCTTAGCGTTAACACCTGTCAATATATTTGAAGAATTTACAAATACATTGACGCTCGGTCTACGTTTATACGGTAATATTTACGCTGGTGAAATTTTAATCGGCTTATTATCTACTTTAATCATAGGCCATGCAGCTTGGGGTTGGATTATCGGTATTCCAGGCTTAATTGCTTGGCAAGCATTCTCGATTTTCATCGGTACGATCCAAGCGTATATCTTTATCATGTTATCCATGGTATACATGTCCCACAAAGTTGCGGACGACCACTAGTTTTTCCACATTAAAATTTTATAAAAATATTTAGGAGGATTTTTTAATATGAATTTAATCGCAGCGGCAATCGCAATTGGTTTATCAGCACTTGGTGCAGGTATTGGTAACGGTCTTATTGTATCTAGAACAGTTGAAGGTGTAGCACGTCAACCAGAAGCACGTGGACAATTAATGTCAATCATGTTCATCGGTATCGGTTTAGTTGAGGCATTACCTATCCTTGGCCTTGTTATCACATTCATCGTCTTATTCATGTAATTTATACATCGATACTAACGGCGAAGTCTCACATCGACTCTCGCCATTTCTTTCGTAAACAACTATCGTAAGAGCCAATAGAGGACTTTGAATGAAAGGAGTGTCCAAGTACTGTGACTGCGACTACAAACACATTAGTTTTAGGTGCTGCAGGCGGCGGTGTTGAATGGGGTTCAGCATTAGTAACATTAATTACTTTCTTAATCCTTTTAGCATTGCTTAAAAAGTTCGCATGGGGTCCATTGAAACAAGTCATGGATAAACGTGAACGCGATATCAACAAAGATATCGATGATGCAGAACAAGCTAAAATTAATGCTCAAAAATTAGAAGAACGAAATAGACAAACACTAAGAGAAACTCAAGAAGAGGTTCAAAAAATCTTAGAAGAAGCAAAAGTTCAAGCGCGTGACCAACATGAACAAATCATTCATGAAGCTAACGTCCGTGCAAACGGCATGATTGAAACTGCACAAAGTGAAATCAACAGCCAAAAAGAACGTGCAATCTCTGAAATCAACGATGAAGTTTCTAAACTATCAGTTCTGATTGCATCTAAAATTTTACAAAAAGATATCTCAGAACAAGATCAAAAAGACTTGATCGACAAGTACATTAAAGAGGTAGGGGATAAATAATGGCAGATGTTGCTAAAAAATATGCCCAAGCACTGTATGAAACGTCACTCGATAAAGATGTTTTAGATTTAATGTACGATGAATTTGCTGTTATTGATGAAGCAGTAATTCCTTATAAAGAGAAATTAAAATCTTTCGATGAAGATCCAAAGAATATTGCACAAAACCGCAAAGCTTTTGTTGATGCAACATTCCAAGATATCAATGAATACTTAAAAAACATGTTATATGTCTTAGCTGAAAATCGTAATCTTGCGATTATCTCTGAAGTATTCAGAGCATTCCAAGGTTTATACAATCAACACTATAATCAAGACTTTGCAACGGTTGAGTCTGTATATGAGCTTTCTCCAGAAGAACTGGACAAAGTAGGGGAGTCTTTAATTCAACGTACAGGACTTGAAAGAGTCATTCTTACAAATGAAATCAATCCAGCACTCATCGGCGGTTTGAGAACAACTGTAGGAACTAAAGTATATGACGGCAGTATTCAAAATGATCTTATTAACTTAGAGAGAAGATTTACTAGAACGAAATAATAATTATAGAGGAGTGACATAGATGGCCATAAAAGCTGAAGAGATTAGTGCATTACTTCGCTCACAAATTGAAAATTATGAGTCAGAGATGTCTGTTACTGATGTTGGTACAGTAATTCAGATTGGTGACGGTATTGCATTAGTTCACGGATTAAACGACGTTATGGCTGGTGAGTTAGTAGAATTCCATAATGGTGTGCTTGGACTAGCTCAAAACTTAGAAGAATCTAACGTCGGTATTGTAATTTTAGGACCATACACTGACATTAAAGAAGGCGACGAAGTTAAACGTACAGGACGTATCATGGAGGTGCCTGTAGGTGAAGAATTAATCGGTCGTGTCGTGAATCCATTAGGTCAACCACTTGATGGACAAGGTCCAATTGAAACAAATAAAACACGCCCAGTTGAAGAAAAAGCAACAGGCGTTATGGCAAGAAAATCAGTTGACGAACCATTACAAACAGGTATCAAAGCGATTGACGCATTAGTACCAATCGGTCGTGGTCAACGTGAGTTAATCATCGGTGACCGTCAAACTGGTAAAACAACAATTGCAATCGATACAATCTTGAACCAAGCGGATCAAGACATGATTTGTATCTATGTAGCAATTGGTCAAAAAGAATCAACAGTACGTGCGACTGTAGAAAAATTAAGACAGCATGGTGCTTTAGATTACACAATCGTTGTAACTGCATCAGCAGCTGACCCAGCTCCATTATTATACATTGCGCCATATGCAGGTGTAGCAATGGGTGAAGAATTCATGTTCGACGGTAAACAAGTGTTAATCGTTTATGATGATTTAACTAAACAAGCAGCAGCTTACCGTGAACTTTCATTATTACTTCGCAGACCACCAGGTCGTGAAGCATACCCAGGTGACGTTTTCTATCTACATAGTAGATTATTAGAACGTGCAGCTAAATTGAACGATGAATTAGGTGGCGGTTCAATTACTGCATTACCTATCATTGAAACACAAGCCGGAGATATCTCTGCTTATGTTCCAACAAACGTAATCTCAATCACTGATGGACAAATCTTCTTAGAATCAGACTTGTTCTTCTCAGGGGTACGTCCAGCGATTAACGCCGGATTCTCAGTATCTCGTGTAGGTGGTTCAGCGCAAATTAAAGCAATGAAAAAAGTTGCGGGTACTTTACGTTTAGACTTAGCTTCATACCGTGAGTTAGAATCATTCGCGCAATTCGGTTCAGACTTAGATGAATTCACAGCAAGAAAATTAGAACGTGGTAAACGTACAGTTGAAGTTCTTAAACAAGGACAAGGCGAACCATTACCAGTTCAAAACGAAGTATTAATCATCTACGCATTAGTTAATGGCTTCTTAGATGATATCCCAGTTCAAGACGTTCAACGTTTTGAAGCAGAAATCATCAGCTGGACTAAAAACAATGCGCCAGAAATCTTAGATGAAATCAAAACAAAAGGTACTTTACCTGACAAAGAAAAAATGAACAGCGCAATTGAAAACTTCAAACGCAGTTTCAGTATTTCTGAAGAGTAAGATGAAGCGAAGTATAAATAAGGTGGTGAAATAATGGGATCTCTAAAGGATATTGATTCAAGAATCAAGTCGACGAAAAAAATGAATCAAATTACCAAAGCGATGAACATGGTAGCGAGTTCTAAGCTCAACAGAGCACAACGTAACACGAACCAGTTCAAACCTTATATGGAAAAAATGCAAAATGCGATTACAGCAGTTGCAGGCCAAACGACTTCTAATCATCCGATGCTGAAGAAACGTCCGGTTAAAAAACGTGGTTACTTAGTTATTTCAAGTGATCGTGGATTAGCTGGTGCATATAACGCAAATATCTTGAAGAAAGTGGTACTAGATATCGAAGCGCGTGGTGAAAGTCAGAGCGATTATAAATTACTCGTTCTTGGTAAAGTAGGTATTGATTTCTTCAAAAACAGAGACTATGAAGTAGACTTTGCACTGCCGGATGTTCCAGATCAACCGTCATACAAAGATATTTCTTCTGTAACGAAGAAAGCAATCGATTTATATAGCAACGGTGATATTGATGAGTTGGAAATTTACTACAACAAATTCGTCAACGTTCTTGAAAATACGCCAACTGCAAGAAGAGTATTACCATTAGCAGAAGAAGATACAAGTTCAGGACATGGACAAATGTCTTCATATGAATTCGAACCAGATAAAGAATCAATTTTAAATATTATTTTGCCGCAATATGTAGAAAGCTTAATTTACGGCTCAATTCTGAATGCGAAAGCCAGCGAGCACGCATCTAGAATGACTGCCATGAAGAATGCTTCTGATAATGCGAGCGACCTTATTGACGATTTATCATTAGAATATAACCGAGCACGTCAAGCAGCAATCACACAACAAATTACTGAGATTGTCGGTGGCGCAACAGCTCTTGAATAGTATATTAAAGGAGGAAAAAAGAATGGGTGTAGGCCGCGTAACACAAATCATGGGTCCAGTTATTGACGTAAGATTCAATCATGATGAACTGCCTAAGATTAATAACGCATTAGTGCTAGATGTACCTAAGAAAGATGGCACGACTGAATCTCTTACATTAGAAGTAGCACTTGAATTAGGCGACGACGTAGTTAGAACTATCGCCATGGACTCTACAGACGGAATTAAACGTGGTGACGACGTTAAAGACACTGGTCGTCCAATCAGTGTACCTGTCGGTGAAGATACGTTAGGAAGAGTATTTAACGTTTTAGGTGATCCAATCGATAATGATGGACCGATTTCTGAATCAGTTCCACGTGAACCAATTCATAGACAACCACCTAAATTTGATGAATTATCAACAAAAGTTGAACTACTTGAAACTGGTATCAAAGTAGTAGACTTATTAGCACCATATATCAAAGGTGGTAAAGTTGGTTTATTCGGTGGTGCCGGAGTAGGTAAAACTGTATTAATCCAAGAATTAATTAATAACATCGCTCAAGAACACGGCGGTATTTCAGTATTCGCAGGTGTTGGTGAACGTACACGTGAAGGTAACGACTTGTACTTCGAAATGAGCGACAGTGGTGTTATCAAGAAAACAGCGATGGTATTCGGACAAATGAACGAACCACCTGGTGCACGTATGCGTGTAGCTTTATCAGGTTTAACAATGGCTGAATACTTCCGTGATGTTAAAGGACAAGACGTTCTTTTATTCATCGATAACATTTTCCGCTTCACACAAGCAGGTTCTGAGGTATCAGCATTGCTTGGCCGTATGCCATCAGCCGTTGGTTACCAACCAACATTGGCAACAGAAATGGGTCAATTACAAGAACGTATCACTTCTACAATGAAAGGTTCTATCACATCTATCCAAGCGGTATTCGTACCTGCCGATGACTATACTGACCCAGCGCCAGCAACAGCTTTCGCTCACTTAGACTCAACAACTAACTTAGAGCGTAAATTAACAGAAATGGGTATCTACCCAGCCGTTGACCCATTAGCGTCAACTTCACGTGCGCTTGAACCAAGCATCGTTGGTCAAGAACACTATGATGTTGCTCGTCGTGTACAATCAACATTACAAAAATACAGAGAATTACAAGATATCATCGCAATCTTAGGTATGGATGAATTATCTGATGAAGATAAGAGCACAGTTGAACGCGCAAGACGTATTCAATTCTTCTTATCTCAAAACTTCCACGTTGCAGAACAATTCACTGGTCAAAAAGGTTCATACGTACCTGTTAAGCGTACAGTTGAAGACTTCAAGGACATTCTTGAAGGTAAATACGACCACATCCCTGAAGATGCATTCCGTTTAGTCGGCAGCATGGACGATGTATTAGAAAAAGCTAAAGACATGGGTGTTGAAGTATAATATTAGGAGGTAAAGTTTAATGAACACAATGAACGTTAATATTGTTACTCCTAATGGTTCTGTTTATAACCAAGATGATGTTGAAATTGCGATTCTGCAGACAGTTGGAGGCGACATTGGTGTAATGGCCGGCCATTTACCAACTGTTACAGCAATTAAAACAGGTTATGTTAAAGTAAATTATACAGATGGGATTGATTTCATTGCGGTCAGTGATGGTTTCGTTGAAATCAGACATGAAAGCACATCAATTATTGTACAGACAGCAGAAAAAGCTGAAGATATTGATATCAGACGTGCTAAATCGGCTAAAGAAAGAGCAGAATCACATTTGAATAACAATGACGAAGATACTGACATTAACAGAGCAGAACGAGCTTTAGAACGTGCGGAAAACCGCATTAAAGTTTCGGAAATGAAATAATAACAACCATAAAGTATAGGATATATCTCACTTTGAGGTATATCCTATTTTTTAATGTCAAATTTTAGGGTAAACATATGAGTGAACAGATATTAGGATTTTGAATTTCTAAGTAAGAATGTATGATTTTACTCTATTTTCATGTACAATATGAGACAGTAAACAATTGAGGAGACGACAAAGATCATGGAATATTTAGGGCAATTTGCGATTGCGCATTTGATTATGCATGTGCTTTGTATCTGTGTCGCATATTGGGCATTGAATGCGATTAGGTTGGATCAATTCTTTAAAAAGGGTTATCCTGTCCAAGTACAAGTATTGATTATATTTCTTGCGATTTTAATCGGAACAGGAGTTAGTAATTTCATCATAGATTTATTGCAATTTTCAACGCAACTTAAATATCTTGGCCGCTAATCGTTTGAGTGTAATTCAAATGTTTTTCCATATATAATAATAGGTAATAGAAGAGATGAGAAATTTTTAAATTGAAGATGTTCAGGAGTTAAAAAGTGGAGGAGTAGTAATGAATAGAGATAGAATGATTATTAAAGGCGGAAATCGTCTAGTAGGAGAAGTACAAGTTGAGGGAGCAAAAAATGCAGTATTGCCAATTTTAACTGCATCATTGTTAGCTTCAAAGGGAGCGAGTACATTACATAATGTGCCTGAGTTAAGCGATGTTGAAACGATTAATAATGTACTTTCAACGCTTAATGCTGAAATTGAGTATCATAAAGAGGATAACAGCGTGACAGTTGATGCGACGAAACAATTGAATTCAGAAGCACCTTATGAATATGTCAGTAAAATGCGTGCGAGTATTTTAGTCATGGGTCCATTGCTTGCACGTTTAGGTCATGCAAAAGTAGCTTTACCAGGCGGTTGCTCTATCGGAAGCAGACCGATTGAACAACATATCAAAGGATTTGAAGCACTAGGTGCCAAAATTCATTTAGAAAACGGCTTTGTCTTTGCAGAAACTGCAAATGGTTTAACAGGTGCAGAGATTCACTTAGATTTCCCAAGTGTAGGTGCTACACAAAATATCATCATGGCGGCTTCATTAGCAAAAGGTAAATCTGTTATCGAGAATGTTGCACGTGAACCAGAAATCGTTGACCTAGCAAACTACATCAACGAAATGGGCGGTAATGTAACTGGTGCAGGAACAGATACAATTACGATTCATGGTGTCGAAGCTTTACATGGTGTAGAACATGCGATTATCCCAGATCGTATTGAAGCTGGTACATTACTTGTAGCAGGCGCTATTACAAGAGGCGATGTTTTAGTTAAAGGTGCAATTAAAGAACATTTAACAAGCTTGTTGTATAAACTAGAAGAAATGGGGGTCAACTTATCATATGAAGATAAAGGTATCCGAGTATCTGCAGAAGGTGAATTGCAACCAGTAGATATCAAAACATTACCACACCCAGGATTCCCTACAGATATGCAATCACAAATGATGGCGTTATTGTTAACAGCTGAAGGACATAAAGTCATTACAGAAACTGTCTTTGAAAATCGCTTTATGCATGTTGCTGAATTCAAACGAATGAATGCTCAAATTACGGTTGAAGGACGCAATGCAAAAATTACAGGTAAAAGCCATTTACAAGGCGCACAAGTGAAAGCAACTGATTTACGTGCTGCAGCAGCATTGATTTTAGCCGGTTTAGTGGCTGAAGGTACTACTGAAGTTTCAGAATTACAACACTTAGATAGAGGTTACGTAAACTTTAACGGTAAACTTAAAGCTTTAGGTGCTGATATTGAGCGTGTTAATAAATAAGTAAGTAGGGGATTAAGATGATTAAACGCTTTTATTTTAAAGTGATAAAATTACCGATTGGTTTTCACATACTCATCGTTATGCTTATGATGCTTTTGATGTTTTTCATCGGTATGTGTATCGGTTTTATATTGAATCATCAAAATCCGCTTAATATATTTGAATACCAGACTTGGTATCATTTCAAGCAAATTTTTGGAGGCTAGTAACATGGAAACAATTTTTGACTATAACCAAATTAAAAACATTATCCCACACCGCCAACCTTTTTTATTAATTGATAAAGTTGTTGAGTATGAAGAAGGTCAACGTTGTGTGGCTATTAAACAAGTATCAGGTAATGAACCATTCTTCCAAGGTCATTTCCCAGAATACGCGGTTATGCCAGGCGTGTTGATTACTGAAGCATTAGCACAAACTGGTGCAGTTGCGATTTTAAACAGTGAACAAAACAAAGGTAAAATCGCATTATTCGCTGGTATTGATAAATGTCGTTTCAAAAGACAAGTTGTACCTGGTGATACATTACAGTTAGAAGTTGAAATTACTAAAATGCGTGGACCAATTGGTAAAGGCACTGCGAAAGCAACTGTTGATGGTCAATTGGCATGTAGCTGTGAATTAACATTTGCAATCCAAGATGTATAAGCTGATATAAAAAGACTGAGACAATAGATATAAAGCATTGCTTTAATTCATCTATATTGTCTCAGTCTTTTTTTAATCTTCTCTTTTTTCGTCTTTTAAACGTGGTTTTGATTGCATCATACGGTTGAATGAAGTCTTTAATTCTTCACCAGATAATCCATCATCTACAAGTTGTGCTAATAAATTTTCAGCATAAACTTGTCTTAATGTATAGACGTGGCAATCAAAAATAATAGACATACGCTCATTATCGTATAATGAAATATTTTTAATTGTTGCATCGAATAATGCAGGATCATTAGAAGGACGTGTGATCACAACACGTATATCTAATAATGTTTCATCATCCATATATTCTTTCATAATATCGTAGTGGTTACTGGAGATTACAATTTCTAACAACCAGCCGGTGCCGCTTTGTTCTTTATTGATAATTACACCATCATAGAGTTCATATTCTATAACGCCACCGTGTTCAGTGACAATTTGGAATCTGACTGCTTTAAATGTTTTCAATTGAAGTCACTCCAATCTTTTTAAAATCTGCAAATTTTTTCTTTCTGATTCTAGTATAGCGTAAAAGATAAAAATATTTGAGAGATAGTACAGAAAATTAACCAATCAACTATAAAATTTCTCTTAATTTGTGTTTTGACGATATGTATCAATCTGAATATGATAGTAACCAAGGAGGTGACAAAATGCTTAATAAAATCGTTATTGTAGGAAGATTGACGAAACAACCTCAATTGACAGCAAAGGAGGAATCAGATATTGTATACTTTAGTGTTGCGACAGAACGTCATTATAACTATCAAGGCCAGAACAAACAATCTGTAGACTTTATTAATTGTAAGGCTTTTGGCAAGATTGCCCGAAATATTGCCAGCTATACACAAAAAGGATCGCTTGTCGGTATTACTGGCTATATGCATTCCTACAAATATGAAAAAGATAATCAAACACATTTCGGTATGGAGCTGGTTGTAGAAACAATCAAATTTATCTCGCATCCGAATGACAATTCAAGTTGTCAATTCTCATCACACCATGCACAAACGGACACTTTGATGGGTGAATATGAAGGAAGCCCGTCCTTCGACGCCATTCATCTCTAACTACCAAGTTATCCATTGACATTATATATGCTTAACTGCATATCTCCCAAAATCAAATTGCAACAACCAGCATGATGTATCTATCTCTATCCTGTTCAAAGTATCATGCTGTCCTCTCGTTAATTAAAAGTAATTCATTATGATGTTAGAATTATCCTTCTTTCTATTATAGGAAGATTCCTATAATCTATTCCAAACTCTATTTTTAAACTCTATTTAGTCCAACGCATAGCTTTTACTGCGAAAGATGATTGGATTGCTCCATTTTCAATTTTGTACTTTCAACTTAATCCATAAAAAACTCTTTAAATATACTAATACTCACCAAGACTTTGCATAAATTTCACTTTATGCAGGGTCTATTTTTTTAAAAAGACGTTTGACAGAGAAGAAATCGGGTTTTATTGCGGGTTTTTCTAGAAATTTTAGCCGATGTAAAGGGTAAAATAACCCTTCAATTATCTGAAAGATTACATAAATGTTACATAGGTTAAGAGTCAAAATTCAGTTCGAATGTGATATTAATAGGATTTGAAGTGATAGTAAGATATCTAACTATTTTATTTTAATGTAATTTACACGTAAAATTAAGCTGTATTTTTTTATTTCGTTGTAACCTACACCCTGATTTCAGATGATATAGTTGTAATTGCAAATTGATGATATTAATCACACGAAAAAACAATTACCTTATAGGAGGATTTTTAGAAATGAAAAAATTATTAGTAGCTTCATCAGCAACAGCAGCATTATTCGCAGTAGGAGTAGGAGCAGAAGCTCACGCATCTGAACAAGGAAATGCAGATCAAGCACAATTAGCAGAAACAGCATTAAACAATCCTGAACAATTAAACGAAAGCCCTGTACAAGAAGGCGCTTATAATATTAACTTTGAATATAATGGTTTAGACTTCAACTTTGAATCAGACGGTCAATATTGGAGCTGGAGCTATGGTCAAGCAGGCGGTAACGCACCAGCAGCTCAAACTACAACTCAACAAGCACCAGCAGCTCAACAAGCTCCAGTAGCTGAGCAAGCAGCACCACAAGCACAAGAAGCAACAACTCAACAAGCACCAGCACAACAAGCAGCACCTCAAGCTCAACAAGCTGCTCCACAACAATCAGCAAGCACTGGTTCATCAGCTGGTTTAAATGATCACTTACGTGCAATTGCACAACGTGAATCAGGTGGCGACATCCACGCAATCAACCCATCATCAGGTGCAGCAGGTAAATTCCAATTCTTACAATCAACTTGGGATTCAGTAGCACCAGCTGAATGGGTAGGTAAATCACCAGCATCAGCACCAGAAAGCGTACAAGACGCAGCAGCTGTTAAATTATATGACGGTGGCGCAGGTGCAGGTCACTGGGTTACTGCATAATTCAGTTAACTGATTATAAATAAATAGTTAAAAAATCTATCAGGCAGGTTATCTCCAATTTAGGAGGTAACCTGCCTTTTGTAATATGTATGTAAAGAAAGACACAAGAAATATATATTGTTGTAACCTATGTTATTAGGATAGATGCTATTATAAAGACATCAAATAAATGATTTAATACAAACACCTTATGGGAGGACATATTTTACATGAAGAAATTACTAGTAGCATCGACAGCGGTGACAGCTGCTGCAGCAGTATTGGCAACAGGAATTGGAACTCAAGACGTACAAGCAAAATCATCATCAAAAGCTGAACATGCGAAGAAAGTAAAAGACGCTGAAAAGTATCTAAATGAAAAAGGTGAATATACTGTAGTTAAAGGTGACACTTTAAATAAAATCGCTAAAAAATTCGACGTTAAAGTTAAAGAATTAAAAAAATGGAACGATAAAAAATCTGACTTAATCTTAGTAGATGAAAGTTTAAAAGTTAAAGAACCTAAAAAAGTTGCGACAACACAAACAGCTGTACAATCAGACAGCCACTATGCATACAATACGCAACAAGTATCATACAATAATTATAATCAAGCGCAATCAAACAATGCGCCACAATCATCATATACAGCACCACAACAATCTTATAACGCACCACAAGCATCATACAATGCACCATCATATGCATCTTATGGTTCAGGTTCAGTAAGATTAGCTAACGGTAATACTGCAGGTTCTACAGGTGCATACGCAGCAGCACAAATGGAAGCTCGTACAGGCGTATCTGCATCAGTATGGGAAAACATCATTGCACGTGAATCAAATGGACAAGTTAATGCGTACAATCCATCAGGTGCCAGCGGTTTATTCCAAACAATGCCTGGTCATGGTTCTACAGCAACAGTTCAAGATCAAATCAACTCAGCTGTACATGCATATAACGTACAAGGATTAAGTGCTTGGGGTTATTAATGTTAAATAGTTAAAATTCAAGTCGAGACTGAGGTCTCGGCTTTTTTTATGAAAACAGATTCATTGCAAGTATGAAAGGGCTTTGATATGTTTAGTGTGTAAATAAATTAAATAAAAACTGCTAGGGGCGCCTTTTGGCTGAGATAGGAAACTAGACCCTTTAAACCTGATTTGGTTAAGACCAACGTAGGAAAGTAGATACATAGTATGCATGATGCAAAAATACTGAAACTGCACTCCTAGGTTGGAATGCAGTTTTTTTATTGGAGGAATAAAAGTGACTTTTGCTGAAACACTTGAAAGAGATGCACAACCGATTATTGATCAAATTTATGACGATAATTTCATTCAAGCATTGTTAAAAGGGAATATAGATAAAGAGTCAATCAGACAATATTTACGTGCAGATGCCTCGTATTTAAGAGAGTTTGCGAATATCTATGCTTTATTAATTCCTAAAATGCCGAATTTAGAAAGTGTTCGATTTCTAGTTGATCAAATTCAATTCATTGTGAATGGTGAAGTGGAAGCACATGAATTCATGGCAGAATACGTGGGTGAACCGTATCACGAAATCGTACAACAAAAAGTGTGGCCGCCAAGTGGTGACCATTATATTAAACATATGTATTACAACGTTTATGCCCATGAAAATGCTGCATATGCGATTGCGGCAATGGCACCTTGTCCTTATGTCTATGCAGAAGTAGCAAAACGCGCAATGCAGGATGACAGATTAAATCAATCTTCTATATTGAAAAAATGGTTTGAATTCTATCAAACAGAAATGGATGCATTAATCGATGTTTTAAATCAATTAATGAATGAGTTAACAAAACATATGACAGATACAGAGAGACAAGAAGTCAGAGAGAATTATCTACAAAGTACAGTACATGAACGAAACTTCTTTAATATGGCTTATACAAAAGAACAATGGGAATTTGGAGGTAAATAATTATGAACAAACCGAAAATTGCTTTAACGATTGCAGGCACAGATCCAACAGGCGGCGCAGGTGTAATGGCTGACTTAAAGTCATTTCATGCATGCGGTGTGTACGGGATGGCCGCAATCACAAGTATCGTAGCGCAAAATACAAAAGGGGTTCAACACATTCATAACTTAGAATTATCTTGGTTAGAAGAACAGTTAGATAGTGTGTTTGATGACGAATTACCGCAAGCGATTAAAACTGGCATGATTGCGACAAAAGAAATGATGGAATTAATTCGTACTTATTTAGAAAAGCATCCTGAAATTCCATATGTCATTGATCCAGTAATGCTAGCCAAAAGTGGAGACTCTTTAATGGATGATAAAGGTAAACATGCCTTACAAAGTATCTTGTTACCACTTGCTGATGTTGCAACACCTAACTTACCTGAAGCAGAGGAAATTGTAGGATTCAAATTAGATAATGAAGATGCGATTAAAAAAGCAGGTAAAATCTTCATAGAAGAAATCGGCAGTAAAGGTGTAGTCATTAAAGGTGGTCATATCGAAGATGACAATATCGCAAAAGACTATCTATTTACGAAAGATGGTTTAGAAATTTTTGAAAGTGAAAGATATGAAACAAAACATACACATGGTACAGGTTGTACTTTTTCAGCTGTAATTGCGGCTGAGCTAGCGAAAGGGAAAACGATTTATGAAGCGGTTAAAAAAGCAAAAGACTTTATCGCATTAAGTATTAAATATACACCTGAGATCGGACAAGGCAGAGGACCAGTTAACCATTTCGCATATATGAAGAAAGTAGGATTAGATGATGAGTAAAGGTTTAGATAGAATCAGAACAGAACATCCATTAGTTATTTGTTTTACGAATGATGTCGTTAAAAATTTTACAGCTAATGGACTCTTAAGTTTAGGTGCGAGTCCAGCAATGAGCGAAGCACCAGAAGAAGCAGAAGATTTTTATCCACACGCGGGTGCAGTCTTAATTAATATTGGCACACTGACAAAAGCGAATGAACAAGCAATGTTAGAAGTTGGAAAAATTGCGAATAAGACAAACACACCGTTAGTGTTTGATCCCGTTGCTGTGGGCGCATCAACGTATCGTAAACAATTTTGCAAAACATTCCTAGAGCAAGTGAAACCAACTGTAATCAAAGGAAATGCTTCAGAAATTTTAACGCTTATAGATGATACAACAACAATGAAAGGTACAGATAGTGCTGAAAGCTTGGATGTTCTATCCATTGCGAAAAAAGCACATGAACAATATCAAACTGCCATTGTGTTAACTGGTGAAACAGATGTCATTGCTCAAAACAATAAAATTGTTAAGCTGAATAATGGTTCACGTTTCTTAACGCAAATTACAGGTGCAGGTTGTTTATTAGGTGCTATTGTAGGTGCATTCTTATTTAGAAATGAAAATCCAGAGATTGAAGATTTAATTGAAGCAGTTTCTGTTTATAATATTGCAGCTGAACGTGCTGAACAATTAAGTGAAAGTAAAGGACCAGGTACTTTCTTAGTTCAATTTATTGATGCATTATATAAAATAGACAGTGAAGCAGCAGTAGAAAATCGTAAAGCACAAGAGGTGAAATAAGTGTTTCAACCAGAGGATTTAAAAGTTTACTTTATTTGCGGAACACAAGATATACCTGAAGGTCGTACGATTCATGAAGTATTAACTGAAGCATTAGAAGGCGGCATTACGATGTATCAATTTCGTGAAAAAGGGCCTAACGCTAAAACAGGTAATGCGAAGAAAGAACTGGCACAATCTTTGAAACAATTATGTGAACAATATCATGTACCTTTTATCTTAAATGATGATGTTGAATTAGCAGAGTTGATTGATGCTGATGGCATTCATGTTGGACAAGATGATGCGAAAGTGAATACTTTTAAGACACACTTTAAAAATAAAATTATCGGTTTAAGTGTCGGCAATGAAACAGAATTAGCGCAATCTGATTTAACAGATGTCGATTATATTGGCGTTGGTCCGATATTTAAAACAGGGTCTAAAGACGATGCCAGTGATCCTGTCGGCACAGAAATGATTGAAACATTGCATGAGAAAACAAATGGTATGCCGATTGTTGCAATTGGCGGTATTGCGTTAAATAATGTCGAACCGATTGCGCAAACACATGCACAAGGTGTATCAGTTATTTCAGCGATTGCTCAGAGTTCAAATGTTAAAGAAACCGTTCGCAATTTCTTACAATATTTTAAATAATGCCCTTAATTCTATGTTTTTGTTTTCTACACCTCATAGAATGTGATAAAATTATTTTTATGTGAATAATACCAATAGAGGTGGAAAAATGAATAAAAAAGCATTATTGCCTTTGCTTCTTGGGGTTATGGTTTTTCTTGCAGGATGTGATTATTCTAAACCTGAAAACAGAACAGGTTTTTTCTATAATACATTTGTGAAAAACATGGATAACATCATCCATTGGCTAGGCTCTAGTTTTAATAACGATTATGGATTAGCGATTATTGTCTTAGTTTTAGCAATCCGTATTGTCGTTCTGCCATTCATGCTTTCTAACTATAAGAACAGTCACTTAATGCGCGAAAAAATGGTGATTGCAAAACCAGATATGGACGCAGTGAAAGAGAAAGTAAAACGTGCACGCACACAAGAAGAAAAAATGGCAGCAAACCAAGAAATGATGGAAGTTTATAAAAAATACGATATGAATCCAATGCAAAGTATGCTTGGATGTTTACCAATGTTGATTCAAATGCCTGTAATCATGGGCTTATTCTTCGTATTAAAATACCCATCACCAGGTGGTATTGTAGAACATCCTGATTTCTTATGGTTCAACTTAGCAAAACCGGATATTTGGATTACAATTATTGCCGGTGTGTTATACTTCCTACAAGCTTACGTATCAACATTCAGTATGCCGCCTGAACAAAAACAAATGAGTTACATGATGATGATCATTTCACCAATTATGATTATCTGGGTATCATTAAGTTCAGCAGCTGCATTAGGTTTATACTGGTCAGTCAGTGCCGCGTTCTTGATTGTTCAAACATATGTTGCGAACCAATATTACTCTAAGAAAGCGAAAGAAGAAGTCGCTCCAATGATTAGAGAATATGAAAAGAAACATGGTAAAGACGGTAAACAAAAAGGTGCGCAAGTCTTAGGTAAGAAAAACAGAAAGAAAAAATAATACATCATTGATGACTTAAAATCAGTTGCAACTAAAATTGCAGCTGATTTTTTATTTAGGATTTGTACAATAGGGAATGGTAATAGTAACTAAAAGTGTTATTTTAAAATTGGAGGGGAATACCAATGGAAATTAAATCAGTAACAACTGCTGACATTTTAGAGTTACAGAAAATCAGCTATAGAACTTTTGATGACACATTTAGAGAAATGAACAGCCCAGAAAATATTAAAGATTATTTAGATACAGCATTTACACAAGACAAACTAAGACGTGAATTAGAAGATCCACATTCGAATTTCTATTTCTTGTATGATAACGATAAAATTGTCGGATATTTAAAGTTGAATGAAGGGGATTCACAAACAGAACAAGTTTCATCTGATTGTACTGAAATAGAACGCTTATATATTTTGAAGAATTATCATGGCTATGGTTATGGTAAAAAATTATTGAACTTTGCTATAAAGACAGCAGTCGAAGATGGTAAAAAATGTGTATGGCTAGGTGTATGGGAAAAAATGAACAAGCATTAGGTTTCTATAAACATTTAGGATTCAAGAAAATCTCAGAACATGATTTCATGATGGGGAATGATAGACAAACAGATTTAATCCTAGCATATAATATCGAATAAAAAAGAAGCGGTTGAGAATTTAGATTTGTTCTCAGCCGCTTCTTCATCTTATTTGCTTATTGTTCTGTAAACTGCCATTCGTTAAAGAATTGTGCGACGAAGAATTCCATAAAACGATGACGTTCTTGCGCAATTTCTGAAGCAGTTTCAGTATGCATTAAATCTTTAAGTTTAAACAATTTATCATAGAAATGCTTAATCGCTGAAGGATCATAACCTTCTAATTCGTTATCAGAACTAATACTATCAGGAATAGGCCCTTGCCACATCGGCTCATCAAAGTGACCCGCAAATTGGAACGTACGCGCTATACCAATTGCACCAATCGCATCTAAGCGATCTGCATCTCTAACAATATAACCTTCTTTGGATAAGGGGATTTCTTGATCCACATTATGACGAAAGCTGATGTTTTTGATGATATGCATAATTTTTTCTTGATCCTGTCCACTAACTTCAATACGGTTTAAAAAATCAATTAGTTGATTTTCAGCAGCAGTTTCATCTGTTAATTTGGTATCTACCGTATCATGTAATAATGCAGCCATCTGAATAATGTAAGGATTGCCGTAGCCTTCTTGTTCAGAAATGAAGAGTGCCATTTTAACGACCCGCATGACATGGTTGATATCATGCCCTGTGTGATCTGTTTGATGGAAGTCTTTCATATATTGTTCAGCTGATTTTAATTGTTGATATTGATTCATGACTTTGTGTACTCCTTTATGATTTACAATATCGGTGAAATTAAGTTGGCAATGGCTTCTTTGAATTTCACCCATAAACTGCGTTGATTATAACGCTCTTGTGTTAATTCTGAAGATAACATTAAATCTTGATTGAACTGGTCACGCAATTGTGCCGCAATTTGATGGTCATATATAAACGCATTGATTTCAAAATTCAGTGTAAAACTACGATGGTCCATATTCGCTGTTCCCACACTTGCGACTTCGTCATCAATAATCATCATTTTTGAATGTAAGAAACCATTGTCATAATGATAAACCTTGACGCCTGATGCCAACAGTGATGCAACATTTTTCAATGTCGCAAAGTAGACGAATGGATGGTCTGGTTTATTTGGAATCATAATCGATACATCTACACCGCCTAATGCAGCAATAGACACAGCATCCATAAAGGCTTGGTCAGGAATAAAGTAGGGCGATTGAATTTGAATCGATTTTTTCGCTGAAGTAATCATTTTCAAATAACCGTATTTGATTTGCTCCCAATCTTCATCTGGACCGCTTGATGCGATTTGGATACCGATAGAACTACCTGTATCAATGTCAGGGAAGTAGCGATCAGAATAAGTGATGTTATCACGCTTAGCTTGTGAGTTCCAATCTAAAATAAAGCGTAATTGCAAGGCATTGACCGCATCTCCGACAATACGTAAGTGCGTGTCTCTCCAGTATCCGAAACGTTTGGATAAGCCTAAATATTCTTTGCCAACATTAAAACCTCCGACATATCCGATATAACCATCAATCACGACAATTTTACGGTGATTTCGGTTGTTTAATCTAAAGTTGATAAGCGGTAATTTAGAAGGGAAGAAAGATTCAACTTGTCCGCCCTTTCTTCTGAACTCATCAAAGTCTTTTAAAGTTAAGCCCCTGGAACCCATATCATCGTATAACATTTTTACTTCAAGGCCTTCTTCAAGTTTTTTCTCTAAGGCAGCTAAGATACGTTTACCAAGCTTGTCATTTCTAAAAATGTAATACTCGATATGGATGTAATCTGTGGCGTTTTCTATATCTTTAATCAACGCATCAAACTTTTCATGACCATCTGTAAAAATCGTCATTTCATTATCAGTAGTTAAGAAGGCTGAGTTATTATACAACAACATTTGTACCATTGATTTATGTTTGACGATTTCATGGTTCCCTTTAGAGAACTCTTTGGTTTGTAATGCTTTTAATTGTTCATTAACAATTGCCTCTAATCCAATACGGTCTTCCTCATCTAAGGAAAAGATATGATCTCTTTGGATTTGGCGGCCCAGCAATAAATAAAGTATGAACCCGATAACAGGTAAGAATACGAGTACGAGCAACCATGCCCAAATCGATCCTGCAGATCTTCTTTCCATAAATACAATAACGAAACCGAATACGAGGTTTAATATGAATAAGCCGATTAAAATAATATTGATGACTAAATTGGCTTGAAAAGGTATAAAGTCGAAATTATACATAAGTAACCTCCGTGTTGTTAATCAGCAATTATGTATGTTTTTACTTTTGCTGATGTTGAACTTATTGTAACACAGGCACACCTTTCACGATACATTTGACATATACCTATATAGGGTATATTCTAGAGATAGAAACCTAACAGGACGGAGGTTCAAACATGACGCAAGAAGAACGCGCACATCATTCAGAAAAAATAAAATCTAACCTTAAAGCACGACTGAATCGTATAGAAGGACAAGTCAGAGCGATTAATCGCATGATAGATGAAGATGTTTATTGTGATGATGTTTTAACACAAATCAGAGCGACACGTTCAGCTTTGAATAGTGTTGCTGTAAAATTGCTGGATCATCATATGAAAGGCTGTATTTTGCATAAAGCTGAAGATGGACAAGCAGAAGCTGCAATGGAAGAATTATTAGTTACCGTCCAAAAATTAATTAAAGATTAATAAAGGAGTCAGACATGCATAGTAGTGTGATTCAAATCAGTGGTATGGAAACTGAAGAACAACAGCATATTTTGCAAGAACATTTGCAGCAAATGATTGGTATGTCAGAAGTGCAAGTGGATCTGAAATCACAAGAAGTGAAAGCGAGTTACCAGACACCAATCAGTTTAAACAATTTGGAAAAAGAAATTTATGATCAAGGTTACCAAATATTAAATTAAATAGAGGAGTGTTGTGATATGGAAAAACAATTAAAAGTTGAAGGTATGAGTTGCAGTCATTGTAAAAAAGCTGTAGAAGATGCTGTTGGTAAAGTAAATGGCGTTGACCAAGTAACGGCTACCCCAGATAATGATACAGTAGACGTAACATTCAATGGTGAAGATAAAGTATTATCTGAAGTTGAATCAGCAATTTATGACGCAGGTTATGACGTTGTAAAATAAGACAGAATTATAAAGGCTCAAGTTATCTCTATGGCTGAGCCTTCTTTTTTAAATAAAAATATACCTATGTAGGGTATAGGAGCGGGTGAAATATGGAAAAAGCAGAGTTTAAAATATCAGGTATGACTTGTGCTGCTTGCTCATCACGAATTGAACGGGTTTTGAGTCGTACAGAAGGGATCGACCAAGCGAATGTGAACTTAGTCACTGAAAAAGCATCTATCGAATATGACCAAAGCCATGTCGATATGGATCAAGTCTTTGAAAAAGTGAAACAGCTCGGTTATGAACCCATTGCGCTTGAAACTGCAGATGAAGCTAAAGCACGTAAAAACCAAGAGTTAAATCGTCAAAAAATGAAATTTATTATTGCGATGATTTTATCATTGCCATTGTTATATACCATGGTGGGGCATTTCAGTTTCTTAAGCTTCTTGCCACTCCCTCATGTGATGACAGAACCGTGGTTCCAATTTATCTTAGCAACGCCAGTCCAATTTATTCTAGGTTGGCAATTCTATAAAGGTGCGTATGGTGCATTAAGAAATAAGAGTGCTAATATGGATGTCTTAGTCGCATTAGGGACTTCCGCAGCGTACTTCTATAGTATCTATATGTGGATTATTCATGCAGGTGAAAAACACATTCCATTGTACTTTGAAACCAGTGCAGTTTTAATTACGTTAATCTTACTTGGTAAATACTTTGAGGCGAAAGCTAAAGGCCATGCGAGTGATGCGATTAATAAATTGTTATCACTTCAAGTTAAAGAAGCGCGTGTAGAACGAGATGGGGAAGCGGTCTCTTTACCAGTCGATCAAGTACAGAAAGGTGATGTTTTACTGATTAAAAGCGGTGAATATGTGCCTTTAGATGGTGAAATTATCGAAGGGGAGACTAGTTTAGATGAATCAATGTTAACTGGTGAAAGTATTCCTGTAGATAAAACGATTGGTGATGAAGTCATCGGTGCCACATTAAACCATGGAAACTTTATTAAAGTGAAAGTGACACATACAGGCGATGATTTAGTATTAAATCAAATTATTAAAATTGTTGAAGAAGCACAAGGAGAAAAACCAAATATTCAACGTTTAGCAGATAAGATTTCTGGAATCTTTGTGCCGACAGTACTCGGTATCGCGCTTGTTGTGTTTATTATTTGGTTCAGTTTTATCACACCATTTAATTTTCAATCTAGTTTAGAGGTCTTTATCGCAGTCATAGTTATTGCATGTCCATGTGCTTTAGGTCTTGCGACACCGACTTCAATTATGGCTGGATCAGGACGTTCAGCAGAATTAGGTGTGTTATTCAAATCATCTGAAGCGTTAGAACAAACGCAAAATGTGGACACAATCGTATTTGATAAAACAGGCACATTAACAAAAGGGCAACCTTCAGTATACAAAGTCATCGATAATACAGATAATCAACAGTTCGGAACACTTGTAAAAAGTTTAGAAGTACAATCTGAACATCCATTATCACAAGCAATTACAGACTATTATCAAGATGCGCAAAACTTGATAGTAGAACAGTATCAAACACATCCAGGTAATGGTATCAGTGGTTATATTAATGGACAGTTTATCAAAATCGGATCACAAAGCTTTACTCAACCTGATTTGAATGATTGGGATGAGCAGCTTGAAGCAGAAATAAAAAATTTACAACATCAAGGTTCAACGGTTGTATTAGCTTCAATCGATAATCAATTCGCGGGATTGATTGCCTTAAGAGATGAACCGAAAACAAGTGCCAAAGCATTAATTGAACGCTTAAATCCACATTATGACATTGTGATGTTAAGTGGTGACAGCCAAGGTACAGCTGAAGCCATTGCTGAAGAGTTAGGCATTAACCGTGTCATCGCTGGTGTGAAACCTGATCATAAAGCTGAAGAGATTACGAAATTACAAGACGAAGGTAAAAATGTGATGATGGTCGGTGATGGTATCAATGATGCACCAGCATTAGCAAAAAGTAACATCGGCTTGGCAATGGGTACAGGTTCTGATATTGCGATTGAAGCAGGCGACATTATGATTGTCGGTGGAGATATTGAAAAAGTAGAAGATGCGTTAGATATGAGTCAGCGTACGATGAAGAATATTAAACAAAACTTATTCTTCGCATTCTGTTACAATGCAATCGGCATTCCGATTGCGGCATTCGGTTTACTTGCCCCATGGGTGGCTGGCGCTGCAATGGCATTCAGTTCAGTCTCAGTCGTACTCAATGCATTAAGACTACAAAAAGTTAAACCACAAAAGAAAATATAAAAATAATGTAGTAAAATGAAAATTTTTAGGGTAGAATAAAAGTAACTATTCTATAGTAATACGAAGATGGGGTGAACACGAATGAATAATAATACAGATAAACTACGTAATGTCGTTCAATTGTTATCTTCGCTCGGTGTCAATATTAAGAAAACGAAATCCAGATTAGAGATTATGCATACGTTACCGAATACTTCAGTAGCGACACCAAAATTAAAGTAATAAAAAACAGGTTATCGATTCGGACATTGAATGCAATGTTCAACCGATAACCTGTTTTTTTAGTTTGTATAAGATTTAGAACGTAAGAAGTCTGGTTGATAAGGGACAGGTTGGTGATAGTAGATTGATAAGATCACACCGACACCCGTCATTAAACTCCATAAAGAGCTACCGCCGTAACTGATGAATGGAAGCGGAATACCTGTAATTGGTAATAATTGAACTGTCATTCCCATGTTTTGGACTGCATGGAATAAAACAAGTGTCATAAATCCAATAATATAAATCTTGTTGTAAATAATTGTGTTTTTATTCGCAAGACGTACCAAGTGGAACATCAGCACAATAAATAAAATGATTAATAATACAGCGCCGATAAATCCGAATTCCTCACCAACAACAGAGAAGATAAAGTCAGTATGGTTTTCAGGGATATAAACTTCACCATGATTAAGTCCTTTACCTAATAATTGCCCAGAACCGATTGCTTTCAGCGACTCTGTTAAATGATAACCATCGCCTGAACTATAAGAATAAGGATCTAACCATGAAGCGATACGCCCTAATTGATAGGTTTTAATACCGAACCCATTTTCAATTAATGATGGTTTGAAGATAATAGATAAAATAAAGAATGCACCGATTGATAAAATCGTTAAGAAAATAGGTGCAAGGATTTTCCAAGAAATCCCACTGACGATTAAAACACCTGTTAAGATTGCTAGGCAGACTAACGTTGTCCCTAAGTCATTTTGTAAAAAGATTAAAGCCATCGGAATACCTGTGACTATTAATAATTTAAAGAATAACTTAAAGTCAGTTTCTAATGATTTGTTAAATGTATATTTGTTATGACGAGATACAATCTTCGCAAGCATTAAAATCAGTATAATTTTCATAAACTCAGAAGGTTGGATACTGATCGGACCAAAACTGTACCAACTTTTTGCACCGTTGATGATAGGTGTTATCGCTGTTTCCGGCATTACCAATAAGACAATTAACAAAACGCATAAAATGCCGTACAACGTATAAGTGTATTTCATAATACGCTTCGGTGAGATTACCATAATTGCAAAGGCGATTATAAAACCGAGTATGTAATAAATGATTTGTTTAATACTGAAGTTTGCGCTATATTGACCGCCGCCCATGGCAGATTTTATAAAAACGACACTAATGATAGCAAATATTACCAAAATGCCGATTAAAACCCAGTCAATACGCCGTATCCATGATTTATTAGGTTGTTGACGTGAAGCTTTCATAAATAGTCTCCTTTAATGCATGTTTTACATCAGTTCAATTGATGTTGACAGGTAACTCTTCGATAGTTGTATGTTATGTATAGTTATCCATATGAAAAACTATAGCATATTTAAACTTTCATCTGTAGCTATTTCCTATTATATACCGTTTTACCAATTATGACTTTAATTTCTCAGGTTTGACATGCAATAAATTAGGAAATCGTGATAAAATAAAGTTTAACAATGCGTTTGGAGGAAAGAACATGGCTAAAGAAAATATATGTATCATTTATGGTGGAAAAAGCGCGGAACATGATGTTTCTATTTTAACTGCGCAGAATGTCTTAAATGCTATTGATAAAGATAAGTACCAAGTAGATATTATCTACATTACAAATGATGGTGCTTGGAAAAAGAAAGATAACATCGTCGATAGTGTGGAAGATACAGAAACTTTGCGCCTAGAAGATGTAAAAGAAGGTGAAATTTCCAGCTTGCTTACAAACAGCAGTTCTGGACAGCCATATTCAGCAGTATTCCCATTATTACACGGACCGAATGGTGAAGACGGAACAATTCAAGGATTATTTGAAGTATTAGATTTACCGTATGTCGGTAATGGTGTGTTAGCAGCTTCTAGTACAATGGATAAACTTGTCATGAAACAATTATTTGCACATAGAGGTTTACCGCAATTACCATATGTCAGCTTTTTAAGAAGTGAGTATGACAAATATCAAAGCAATATTTTAAAACTTGTGCATGACAAATTAGAATATCCTGTCTTTGTAAAACCAGCAAACTTAGGTTCAAGTGTCGGTATCAGTAAATGTAACAACGAAGAAGAGTTAAAAGCAGGGATTGAAGAAGCTTTCCAATTCGATAGAAAACTTGTGATTGAACAAGGTGTCGTTGCGAGAGAAGTCGAAGTTGCGGTATTAGGTAATGATTACCCAGAAACAACGGAACCAGGGGAAGTTATCAAAGATGTGGCATTCTATGACTATAAATCTAAATATTTAGATGGTAATATCCGTTTATCTATTCCAGCTGAATTAGACAGTGAAGTACGTACAACACTTCGTAATATGGCAGTTGAAGCATTTAAAGCAACAGACTGCGCAGGCTTATTACGTGCAGATTTCTTTGTGACAGAAGATAATCAAATCTACATTAATGAAACAAATGCGATGCCAGGATTTACTAAATTCAGTATGTATCCAAGTCTGTGGGAAAGCATGGGCTTATCATACTCTGACTTGATTACAAAATTAATTGAGTTAGCGAAAGAAAAACATATCGAAAAACAAAAGAACAAATACAAAATTGATTAAGGTCGTGTACTTACATGATAGAAGTAACTTTAAAACAAATTAAAGCGTGGATTCCTTGTGAAATTGATGAAAAATATTTAGATCATACAATTAAAGGTGTCACAATCGACTCAAGAAAAATTGATGAAGGTAATTTGTTTATCCCATTTAAAGGTGAAAATACAGATGGTCATCGATTTGTAGAACAAGCATTACAAGATGGTGCAGGCGCTGTTTTTTATCAAAAAGATGTCAAACCAGAACATCCAGTAGAAGGTCCTGTCATCTGGGTTGATGATACCTTATTAGCACTGCAAGAACTGGCGAAAGCTTACTTGCAGCACGTACAACCAAAAGTAATTGCTGTAACAGGATCTAATGGTAAGACAACAACTAAAGATATGATTGAAAGTGTCTTAAAGCCGAATTTCAAAGTGAAGAAAACACAAGGAAATTACAATAATGAAATTGGGATGCCATTAACGATTTTAGAATTAGATGAGGATACTGAAATTTCCATTTTAGAAATGGGTATGTCAGGTTTCCATCAAATTGAACTACTATCTGAAATCGCACAACCTGATATTGCAGTGATTACCAATATCGGTGAATCACATATGCAAGATTTAGGTTCTAGAGAAGGCATTGCCCGAGCTAAATTTGAAATTGTTGCTGGTTTAAAACCAGAAGGTGTACTACTTTATGATGGAGATGAACCTTTACTTGTACCACATGTTCATACGTTAGAAAACAATCAAGCCATCAGTATCGGCATAAGTTCTGAGAATGAAGTGGTATGTCATGTTGAACAACATGATGCGTTAGGTATTGCATTTAGTATCAATGATCAAGAACATTATCAAATTCCTATTTTAGGTATTCATAATATGCGTAATGCAGCAATTGCGATTACGATCGGTAAATTGTCAGGGCTTGATTATGAAACAATTAAAACGAATATTGCGCAAGTCCAATTGACGCAAATGCGTATGGAGTTGCATTATTCTAAACAAGATGTCGCAGTAATTAATGACGCTTATAATGCCAGCCCAACAAGTATGAAAGCGGCTATTGATACGCTATCTGCAATGGATGGACGCAAAATCTTGATTTTAGCGGATGTGCTAGAATTAGGAGAAAACAGTGCAGCAATGCATGCTTCAGTAGGTGAATACTTAGAAGATAAAGGTATCGACTATTTATTGACTTACGGCGAAGAAGCGGCACATATTCATCAAGCGGGTAAAGCATTTGTAGAGACTGCCGAACATTTTGATGATAAAACACAATTAATCGCAAATACGTTAGCACATGTTCAACCAAAAGATAATGTGTTGATTAAGGGTTCAAGAGGTATGGCTTTAGAAGAAGTAGCTCAAGCTCTATTAGAACAAAATTAATTAGAAAGTCAGCGAGATGATGAAATTTCTTATTACGAGAAATCCTATCATCTTACTGACTTTTTTGCTTTCTAGTGAGAATTGCATGATTGCTATAATGGGCTTAAGGTGGTACTATATAGAAGTTGATGAAAAATTAAAGACAAGGTGGGGGCGGGTGCTCATTAGTTCTGTATCCATACAGAATAATTGTTAAAGTATTAACCGCTCATTTTTTATCATTTTTAGATGAAAATGAAACTGATAGATGATGTATATCTACTGAAATAAAGAGAGCACAAATTCATCAAAGTCGTCTCGACCATATATAAAGGAGAATTATTTTGCAAAAATTTATAGACTTAGGTGTTTCAGAACAAACTGCTGAAACGCTTGCTAATATGGGCTTCGAAGAACCGACTCCTATACAAAATGATAGTATTCCGTTTGCATTGCACGGTTTAGATATTTTAGGACAAGCGCAAACAGGTACAGGTAAAACGGGAGCGTTTGGTATTCCGTTAATTGAGAAAGTTGTCGGAAAAGAAGGCGTACAAGCACTGATTTTAGCACCTACACGCGAACTTGCAATGCAAGTTGCGGAACAATTACGTGCATTCAGTCGCGGACAACGCGTACAAGTCGTAACAGTTTTCGGTGGTATGCCGATCGGACGCCAAATTAAAGCGTTGAAAAAAGGACCGCAAATTGTTGTAGGTACACCAGGACGTGTCATTGACCACTTGAACCGTCGTACACTTAAAACAAATGATATCCACACATTAATTATTGATGAAGCGGATGAAATGATGAACATGGGCTTCATCGACGATATGAGATTCATTATGGACCATATTCCATCAGAAAATCGTCAAACAATGTTGTTCTCAGCAACAATGCCTAAAGCCATCCAAGCTTTAGTACAACAATTCATGAAAGACCCTAAAATCGTTAAAACAATGAATAACGAAATGTCAGATCCGCAAATTGATGAATACTACACAATCGTTAAAGAATTAGAGAAATTCGAAACATTTACCAACTTCTTAGATGTCCACCAACCAGAATTAGCAATTGTCTTCGGTCGTACAAAACGTCGTGTAGACGAATTAACAAGTGCATTAATTTCAAAAGGCTACAAAGCTGAAGGTTTGCATGGTGATATTACACAAGCAAAACGTTTAGAAGTCTTGAAGAAATTTAAAAATGACCAAATCGATATTTTAGTTGCGACAGACGTTGCAGCACGTGGTTTAGATATTTCAGGTGTCAGCCATGTATACAACTTCGACATTCCTCAAGATACTGAAAGTTATACTCACCGTATCGGACGTACAGGCCGTGCCGGTAAAAAAGGTATCGCGGTTACATTCGTTAACCCGATTGAAATGGACTATATCCGTCAAATCGAAGATACAAATAATAGACGTATGAAAGCGTTAAGACCACCACATCGTAAAGAAGTATTACGTGCACGCGAAAATGATATTAAAGAAAAAGTAGAAAAATGGATGAATCAAGAACATTCAGAACGTCTACAAAATATCTCTTCTCAATTATTAAATGAATATGATGATGTAGAATTAGTAGCTGCATTATTACAAGAATTAGTCGAGTCAAATGATGAAGTAGAAGTTCAATTAACATTCGAAAAACCACTTGCACGCAAAGGTCGTCATAATGCGAAAGGTCCTCGTCGTGGAGGCAAACCTTCTAATAAACGTTCAAACAATAAATTTGATAACAAAAACCGTCGCGGTAAAGGCAAATTTAATGGTAAAAAACAAAAACACGATAAAAAAGATCATAAAAAACCGATTAAAGGTCGTACATTCGCAGACATGCAAAAATAAGAATACCCAATGATTTCAAACCGTTTCGAAGAAATTCGAAGCGGTTTTCTATTTATAGAAATCTATAAATTTTTAACAAAATAATGTTAATCATTGTTAAAATATGACTGATAGCTAAAATACATAGAAAGGTGCGAAGTGACCTTATGTCTAAAAAAAGTCCACGCCGCGTAGTAGGGTACTATTACATCCGCTATTTCATTGAGTTTTTAATAGAAATATTAGTTTTTAGCGGCTTAGTATTCTTGTATCATCATTTTACGTGGTCACCTTGGGTGCTAAACCTGCTTATCATTTTATTGACCATGAGTTTCCTATATAAAATCATCCATCCTTGGATTATATGGAACTATCGCTTTTATCTATTGCAAGAACATTATGTATCAATTGAGTCACGATTCTTCTTTCAAAAGCAACAAGTGCTTAAATATGACAGAATACAATATGTAGAAAGAGAAAGTGGGCCTATTTTATTAGCGTTCAAACTTTATAAACTTTCTATTATTACTGCAGGTCATGTTGTCACATTACCGATATTGACAGAAGATGAAGCAATATCTATAGAATCCGTTTGTATGCGCCGACTTGAGGAGGTAGATGCAGATGTATAATCCACAAAGATTACACCTACTGTCATATCTCACAGGGTTAATTACTACAATTAAGCAAAATATAGTCGTCATTGTTATCTTTATTTTCAATATCAACAACTTTAACTTTACCGATGTAAAATCGTATATATGGCCAGCTTTTTTAACAGCTATATTTTTATTTTCTTTTATCTATAATGCATTAGAAGTGTATTCTACACGCTATTGGATAGAAGGGCATCATTTTGTCGTGACCAAAGGCGTCTTTAATAAAATACGAAAAGAACTGGATATTCAAAGAATCCAAGCTTTTGATTCCTCACAAGATATTGTGAATCGAATCTTTGGCGGAGTCATTATGGAAATTAAAACACCGAGTGATGGCATTACGTTGCAAATTGTGTCTAAGCAGCAGTTCAATCTGATAGAGCAAGCAGTCAGATCAGAACAAACATCAAAAGATTATAAAGAAGAAACAACGCATGTACCGATTGATGAGGAACAACAAGTTTCACATGACTTGGAACCAGACAAGCCTGAACACATATTTAATCTCTCGCTGAAAGAGTTGATTTTTATGGCGTTGTCTAGCGGATCTATTGGTATTGCGTTATTTACTTTAGCACCATTATTAGGAAGCTTCCAAGAAATTATTCCGTGGGATGAAGTGTTCCATCAATTTGATTGGATAGCAGAAGCTGCATATGTAGTGGTTGCAGGTATGATTATATTATCCTTACTTTTAGCATATATCATTGGTGTCATCATCGAATTTGTAAGGTATTACGGTTATACCCTGAGTGAGAAAGATGAACAACTGCATATACAATATGGCTTGTTGAATGTGAAGACGATAAATGTGGCAACACGCCGTATTCAAGCAGTAGTAGAAAAACAATCATTTATTCGTCGATTTATCGGTTATACTTCTATTTACTTTATTATTACGAGTGATGTGGAAAAGACTGATAGTTCTACAACAGCTTCAGGTGATATCATGATTTTACCGTTTATTAAACGTAAGAAAGCCTATCAAATTGTTGAACAGTTAGTACCTTCTATTCAATTTGAAACCGTAGAACCCGGATTGCCGATAGGCGGTATCCGTCGTCATGCACAAATTGGAATCGGTCTATTTTTAATCGCAGGTGCGATTTGTACGTACTTTTGGTCGTGGTGGTATATGGTGTTAGCCGTTGTCGCAAGTCTGTTAGTATTAGTGCATAGTATCATGACAGTACATTATTCAGGCTATAAAACTGATGCATCAACGCTAACTGTTAAGAAAACGCAATTAACAAGAACACGTTATTATTATGCGAAAAGAGATAGGTTGATTGGGTTTGAAAAATCACAGAATTGGTTTACGAAACGTGTCGGCTTAGCTGATTTCTCATTTTCGGCCGCAAAAGGGCAAGGTCAAATAGATATCGGTTTGCGCTTTATCAATAATGATGCTGCCGAACAACTAAAACAATGGTATGTAAAGGAGGACAACTATGAATAGAATGGCTCAAGATGGAAAGAAAGTGTTGTTTATTTCAGGTTTAATTCAAACAGGACTGATTGTTTTAGTGTTTTCTGTATTAATTACGGCAGAATATCTGTGGTTGCATCTATTATCCAAAGATGCATTGAAATGGGTTAGTCTGATTGCGGTTATACTCACATTATTTGTCTTTATATGGACCTGTCTTCTTAATCCGTGGTTGAAAAATAAGCAACACAGTTATTTGTTGGAAGCGAAACAAATTATTGTTCAAGAAGGTATGATTTTTGTCAGTATGAAACATATTCCTTTGTTTAGGATTCAAAATATAGATATTAATGAAGGTTGGTTGATGCGTAAATGGCAATTAGCAACATTGACACTGTCAACTGCAGGCGGAGATAGTGAGATATTGTTGATAAATAAAGCAACAGCCCAACAAATTATGTATGATATTAAACATATTCATGATAAGAATGAGATGTCAGAAGAAGAAGCGGGTGAATAAAGTGATTTATGGTATAGGTATCGATTTGATTGAAATTGATCGTATCAAAACAATGTTAGAACGTCAGAAGAGATTTCCAGAAAAAGTATTGAGTCAAGATGAACTGGACAAGTTCCATTCATTTTCACATCCACAACGACAAGCAGAATTTTTAGCTGGACGTTTTGCATGTAAAGAAGCGTTCAGTAAAGCGTTAGGTACAGGCATCGGCAAACAAATCAGTTTCCAAGATATTAATTGTAAAAACGATGAACTAGGACGACCTTATATACATTTTGAAGGGTTCAAAGTACATGTGAGTATCTCTCACACGAAAAATTATGCGACAAGCCAAGTATTGCTTGAAAAAATATAAAATAAATTGAGTATTGATAAAATGAGTCAGAAAGTATTATAGTAGTAATACATTTTACTTGGTTAAAGGAGATGACGCTATGGCGGATAAATTTTATCGCCCTACGTATTTAAAGGTAGACTTAGAAGCGATTTTAAAAAACTACCAAGTACTAGGAAAACTACAACCAAACAAAACAGTAATGCCTGTCATTAAAGCAAATGCATATGGACTGGGCAGTGTGAAAGTTGCACATTATCTAGAAAAACACGGTGCAGAATTTTTTGCGGTCGCTACATTAGACGAAGCAATTGAATTGCGCATGCATGGGATAGACGCCAAAATTTTAATATTAGGTGTCGTTATGCCGAATGATATTAATAAAGCGATTCAACATCGTGTTGCATTAACCGTTCCTTCATACCAATGGTTGGAAGCGGTAATAGAGCAGATTGAGCCTGAAAATAAAAAAGATTTATGGCTGCATGTCAAAATTGATACAGGCATGGGGCGCCTAGGTATTAAGACACTTGAGGATTATCAAAAAATCGTTGATACAATCAATCAACATGATCAATTAGTTTTTGAAGGTGTGTTTACTCATTTTGCGCAAGCAGATGAAGATTCACCACATACACATGAACAATACCAATTATTTGAAGATTGGGTGAATACATTACCACATCCTCCTTATGTCCATTCTCAAAATTCTGCAGGTACAATTCTGCATGAAGCACCTATTTGTAATATGGTGCGTACTGGTATTTCGTTATATGGTTATTACCCGTCTGAATATGTAGAAGAAGTGACAAATGCAGTGCTTTATCCAAGCGCTTACTGGGCAACCGAAATTATGGAAATCAAACGTTTAAACTTAGGGGATACTGTCAGCTATGGTTCTACCTTTACTGCTGACCGAGCATTGAAAATCGCTATTTTAGGTGTGGGTTATGCAGATGGATTCCCACGCATCATGCAAGGAGCAACAGTAGAAATCAATGGCCATCATTGTGAAATTATCGGACGTGTTTGTATGGATCAAATGATGGTGGTTTTACCAGAAGATGACACATTTGAAGTTGGGGATACAGCAACGTTATTGAACCGCGAACATCAAGGACCTGAATCATTAACTTCATTGGCACATCAACAACAAACTATCAATTATGAAGTGCTTTGTCGTATCGGTAGACGTGTGCCAAGAATCTACGAACCAGAAAAAGAATTTGATATTGTCAACGAATTGCAAAAATAGTATGGTCATGAATTTTGAAATTTGTTATGATTAATTTGAATATTAGTTTAGAAGTTCTTTATTTCTTGGAGGTCTTACCTATGTCAACTTTTAATCAGAATAGAAGCTATAGTTTGGAACAGTCATTAAAAGAAGGCTATTCACAAATGGCTGATTTGAATCTCTCCCTAGCAACGGAGGCATTTTCAGTGGAATGTGAAGCCTGTGATTGCAATGAATCTTATCTTACATTTGATAAGGATGAATGATGAGGAGAGGCGATGTTTATTTAGCTGATTTATCACCAGTGCAAGGTTCTGAACAAGGGGGAGTTAGACCTGTTGTAATTATACAAAATGACACTGGCAATAAGTACAGTCCGACGGTAATTGTAGCCGCGATTACTGGGCGTATTAATAAGGCGAAAATTCCAACACATGTTGAAATTGAAAAGAGTAAATACAAATTAGACAAAGATTCTGTTATATTACTTGAACAGATTAGAACAGTTGATAAAAAACGTTTGAAAGAGAAATTGACTTATCTTTCAGATGAGAAGATGAAAGAAATTGATAACGCGATTGGAATTAGTTTAGGCTTGACACATAAAAATTAGGAACCGATTTCAATCATATGTGTAAACAACTAAATGAGAAGTGGTTGTATCAGTTTGTGCTGAACAATCCAGTTCATTCAAATGAACGATTTAAAAGAGGTGAAGCAACATTTTCAGCCTGCTTAGCAACTTTGCTTATTGCTCGATTTTTATCATAGTGTGATACAGCATTTTACTATGGTGCTGAAATGTGACTTTCGACCTCTTTTTATTTCATCAAACAAGATTTAAATAAGTATGTGTGGTTACTGGGGAGACGGCGAAACTGGTATAAAGAGAGGGACAACGCAATTGGAAAATTTCAAAAAAAGATATATGCAATTAATGAAGTCTTATGTAGAGTCCTATAATAAGGAAACGGTTATTAAGCAATTTGAAGACTTCGGTCAAGAAATTTTAGAAAAACATATCCATGCAGAAGATGTACTTGATATTCATAGAGAATGTGCCAAAGAAATGGACTTAACTAAAGAACAAGTCTTCGCTACATTTGAATTATTGAAAATTATCGCAAGTATTTTCGGATATAGCTATCAAGATTATCAAGAAATGGTAGATAAACTCTATTACCATGATAAAGAAATGGATTTAGCTTCACGTTTACAACAAACGATGCTGCAAACTGAGATACCTCAATTCGACAGTATTCAAATTGGGGTTATTTCTGTTGCAGCGCAAAAAGTAAGTGGGGACTACTTTAATTTAATTGATCATAAAGATGGAACGATGAGTTTTGCGGTAGCGGATGTCATTGGTAAAGGTATTCCTGCAGCGCTCGCAATGAGTATGATTAAATTCGGAATGGATTCATATGGGCATTCACAATTACCAAGTGATGGTTTAAAACGTCTGAATCGTGTAGTTGAGAAAAACGTCAACCAAGATATGTTTGTGACAATGTTCTATGGCTTATATGAAGAAATGAATCATTTGTTATACTGTAGTTCGGCAGGTCATGAACCAGGTTATATTTTCAGAGCTGCCGAAGACAGATTTGAAGAAATCTCTGTTAAAGGGCGTGTGCTTGGTGTTAGACAATTAGAACGCTACAAGCAGCAGGAAATTCAAATTCATTTAAATGATTTGATTATTATCTTTACTGATGGTGTGACTGAAATCAGGGATGAAAACGGTAAATTTATAGAGACAGATTATTTATTAGATTTTATACATAAGTATAAAAATCTGCATCCGCAAGATATTGTACAGTTATTGTATGAAGATTTACTTGGCATTCAAAAGTCGGGCAAGCGTGATGACTTAACAATCTTAATTATTAAGCGAGTAAATTAAATAAAAATGATTAACCTTTAAACAAAATGGGTAAACTAGTGTTTGAAATATGAACAGACTGGAGTGTATCACTGAATGAATTTGAATATAGAGACACAAGAACATGATGGGTATTATGAAATTAAAGTCGGAGGAGAACTAGACGTTTATACTGTACCTGAATTGGAACAAGTTTTAACACCAATTAAACAAGAGGGTACACATGACGTATATGTTAACTTGACGAATGTAAGTTACATGGATTCCACTGGACTTGGTTTATTTGTAGGCACATTGAAAGCATTAAATCAAAATGATAAAGAATTATATATTATCGGCGCTTCAGAACGTATCAGCCGTTTATTCGAAATTACAGGTTTAAGCGACTTGATGCACGTAAATGAAGGATCGGAGGTAGAATGACATGGAAGCGAAGCGGAATGTAATTGAAATGAAGCTGCCGGCACAAGCTGAATATGTCAGTTTAATCCGATTAACATTATCGGGCGTGTTTTCACGTGCGGGTGCTTCATATGAAGATATCGAAGATGCTAAAATTGCGGTAAGTGAAGCAGTCACAAATGCTGTAAAACATGCATACAAAGAAGAAGAAATCGATCCCTCTATTTATTTATGTTTTGAAATTTACGATGATAAAATTAGAGTTGTTATTTCTGACCAAGGCAAGAGCTTCGATTACGAAGAGAAGAAAAAAGAACTTGGTCCATACAGTGAAAATGAAAATATAGACTTCTTAAGAGAAGGCGGATTAGGTTTATTCTTGATTGAGTCATTGATGGATGAAGTTAAAGTAAACAAGGACAATGGTGTAACGATAAGCATGATCAAGTATATAAAAAAAGAGCAGGTGCACAATAATGGCGAAAGAGTCGAAATTAACTAACGATATTTCACCACAACAAATCAACGAATGGATCAGACAACATCAGAATGAAGAAAATACCAGTGCCCAAGACAAACTTGTCAGACATTATCAAAAATTGATTGAATCTTTAGCTTTCAAATATTCAAAAGGACAATCACACCATGAAGACTTGGTTCAAGTAGGAATGGTAGGACTTATCGGTGCCATAAATCGATTTGATATCAATTTTGGCAGAAAGTTCGAAGCCTTCTTGGTGCCTACGGTAATCGGTGAAATTAAAAGATACTTAAGAGATAAGACTTGGAGCGTTCATGTTCCAAGACGTATCAAAGAAATTGGTCCAAGAATTAAAAAGACCACTGATGAATTAACAAATGAACTTGAACGTTCGCCATCAATTGCCGAAATCGCAGATAGATTAGAAGTTACAGAAGAAGAAGTATTAGAAGCGATGGAAATGGGACAAAGTTACAATGCGTTAAGTGTAGACCACTCCATTGAGGCAGATAAGGATGGTTCAACGGTCACGTTACTTGATATTATGGGTGAGCAAGAAGATGGTTATGATTTAACCGAGAAACGAATGATTTTAGAAAGAATCTTACCTATTTTATCTGATCGTGAACGTGAAATTATTCAATGTACTTTCATTGAAGGGTTAAGTCAGAAAGAAACAGGTGAACGCATTGGCTTAAGTCAAATGCATGTCTCACGATTGCAACGTAATGCAATTAAAAAGTTACAACAAGCGGCGAAGAAATAATGCCGAAAATAAAGAATCGCAATCTTTAGAAAGGGCTGAGATACATTATGTATTTCAGTCTTTTTCTATTCTTATGATACTATGGAAACAAGAAAATGAATTTGAGGTGCAGATATTGAATAACGAATTAATCAACTCAATTGAAAAACAACATCACTTTTCAAAAAAACAAATTACTGAAGTGCTAGCATTACTAGAAGAAAATAACACAGTTCCATTCATCGCACGTTATCGAAAAGAGCGTACAGGTGGACTAGATGAGGTCGAAATTAAAAAGATTGCCGACGAATATCATTACATGGAACAGCTTCAAAAGAGAAAAGAAGAAGTTTTACATAACATAGAACAACAAGGTTTATTAGATGACCAGTTAAAAGCGGATATTTTAAAACAAACGAAGTTGCAACGTGTGGAAGATTTATATAGACCGTTTAAACAAAAGAAAAAAACACGTGCAACAGAAGCTAAACGAAAAGGATTAGAGCCTTTAGCAAAATGGTTGATGCAAAGTAGTATTGATCAATCACCTAAAACTTATGCAGAAGCATTTTTAAATGAAGAAGTGACATCAGTTGCTGATGCGTTAGCAGGTGCACAAGATATTATTGCAGAATGGGTTTCTGATAATCCTAAATACAGAAATAAAATTTTGACACAGACACAAAAACGAGGACTCATCACAAGTCAGAAAAAGAAAAAAGCAGAAGATGAGAAAAAGACATATGAAATGTACTATGAATTTTCAGAGCCGATTCATAAAATAGCCAACCATAGAATATTAGCGATGAATCGCGGCGAAAAAGAAAAAGTATTATCAGTGAAGATTGAAATGGATACAGATTCATTAGAAAGAGAAATTGCACGCCAAGAAATTAAAGGTCAGCATGAAGGTACAACTTATATTGAAGCGGCAATTAAAGATAGTATGAAACGTTTGATTATGCCATCAATCGAGCGAGAAATTCGCACTGATTTGACGACTAAAGCTGAGAATCATGCGATTGATGTATTCAGTGTTAACTTAAAACATTTATTATTACAACCACCATTGAAAGGAAAACAAATTTTAGGTGTTGACCCTGCATTTAGAACAGGGTGCAAATTGGCTGTAATTAATCCGTATGGTACATTTATTGCAAAAGGTGTGATGTATCCGCATCCGCCAGTTTCAAAAACAGCGCAAGCAGAAAAAACATTTTTACAATTTATCAATGATTATGATGTTAAATTAGTAGCTATTGGTAATGGTACGGCAAGTCGTGAAACTGAACAATTTGTGGCTGACTTAATTCAAAAACATAACTTAGATGTTCAATTTATTATTGTGAACGAAGCGGGTGCGTCTGTTTATTCTGCATCTGAAATCGCAAGAACAGAATTTCCTGATTTCCAAGTAGAAGAAAGAAGTGCTGTTTCCATAGGACGTCGTGTACAAGATCCGTTGAGTGAATTAGTAAAAATTGATCCAAAATCAATTGGTGTAGGTCAATATCAACATGATGTTAACCAAAAAGCACTTGAAAATGCTTTAAATTTCGTAGTAGAAACAGCCGTTAACCAAGTTGGCGTAGATGTGAATACAGCTTCACGTTCATTATTGCAACATGTTTCAGGTTTATCACCGCAAATCGCACAAAACATTATTGATTATCGCGAAGAAAATGGTGTCATTAACCATCACAAACAAATTGCCAAAGTAAAACGTCTAGGCCCTAAAACATTTGAACAAAGTATCGGATTCTTACGTATTGTAAATGGTAAAGAGCCGTTAGATAATACATCAATTCACCCTGAGAGTTATGCGATTGCATATCAATTATTAGAGCAACAAGGTTTGAGTGCAGAAGATCTAGGTACAACACATCTTAAAGAGGTATTGAACAAACTAGACTTAAAACAATCTGCTGAGCAATTAAACGTAGGTCTACCAACTTTAGAAGACATTGTGGCTGCGTTGATAGCACCTAATCGAGATCCACGTGATGAATATGAAACGCCGATTTTAAAATCCAACGTATTATCTTTAGAAGATTTAACCAAAGGAATGAAATTGAGCGGTACTGTTCGAAACGTCGTTGACTTTGGTGCATTTGTAGATGTCGGTGTTAAACAAGATGGCTTAGTGCATATATCTCAATTAGCGAAACGTTTCGTGAAAAATCCAATGGATATTGTCAATGTAGGAGATATTGTAGATGTTTGGGTACTTGATACAGATACAGTAAAAAATAAAGTTTCATTGACAATGATTAATCCTAATGAGTAATAACTGGATGGATAATGAGAAGTTGCAACAACTTACAGAGAAAATTTCCAGACAATCATTTGGATGGGAATTCAAACACGAGGCTTATTTCAATAATAGGTTAAGAACAACAGGCGGAAGATATTTGTTGCAGTCTCATAATATCGAAATCAATCCGAAACAATATGAACAGTTTGGAGAAGCGGCTATTATTGATATTATCAAACATGAACTATGTCATTATCATCTCCATCTGCAAACACGAGGTTACCAACATAAAGACAAAGATTTTAAGAAGTTAAGTCAAAAAGTTGGTGCACCAAGATTTTGCAGTGCTGTTAAAAGTTATGAAGAACGAGCGAACTATGTATATCAATGTCAATCATGCAAAAAATCTTTCTTGCGCATTAAAAAAGTGAATACACGAAAGATAGTTTGTGGTCATTGTCACGGCAAGTTAAAACTACAAAAGAAATTATAGTAATCAATACCGAGTATCTAAGGTGTTATGCCTTGGATGCTCGGTTTTTTACTACGATTAAAATAAAAATAAGGAAATATGAACTTTAGTGTTGACTCAACTCTGAGAATGTTATATGATAGTTCATGTCCTAAAAAAAACGACATTAAATATTTGAAACGAACTTTAACGCTATGTTAAAAACTTTTAAAAAGTTATTGACATGATATTACGAGAGTGTTACAATAGAGTACGTTGTTAAAATAAATGATTAATGAAATCAAACCCAAGCGGTCGTGGCGGAATGGCAGACGCGCTAGGTTGAGGGCCTAGTGGGAGAGATCCCGTGGAGGTTCAAGTCCTCTCGGCCGCATCAACATTTCATTAATTAACGAATATATGCGGGTGTAGTTTAATGGCAAAACCTCAGCCT
>NZ_KV808502.1:0-12908 GCF_001812305.1 Staphylococcus sp. HMSC056G08 | reverse complement strand
AGTGATTATCACCAGTCCTAAATAGTATAGAGCCGTTTTTAATGAACGAGGGTTTTCTTCATGAAAAAAGCAGCAATGACAATTCATCGCTGCTACATTTTAATTATAATGCTATTTTTTTGATTTAACTTTCCCGGTCCATTTTTTGTAACCGCCTTTAAGCATGTAGATATCTCTATATCCATTTTTTCTTAAAATACGCGCTGCTCTATAACTTGCTACACCATTGGCATCGCATAAATAAATAGGCTGATCCTTTCTTAGACCTTTAAATCGTTGACTAAAAAGCGTCATAGGAATGTTTCTGGCACCAATAATATGGCCATAATCATAGTCAACTTTTTCTCTTACATCAATCACTTGAGCTTTACGTAAACCTTTATGGAATTCTTCTTGATCTAATTCTGTTACAGCTCTTTTATTGATGAAAAATTGGATTAACATATATACAGCAATAATAACTAAAACAGCTAAAATGATTATCCAAAAGCTATTCATCTTGCTTCCTCCTATATTTACCGATACTACAATTATAAGACTGTTTCACTCATTTATCAAAAAGTTTTTCTCAGAAATGAACCGAGATTTCATTTTGTACAAAAATGCAAATCAGATTTAATATTTACTGAAGAAAATCCAGCCATGAATATTAATCAAATATGCTGTATGTATGGTAATATACATACATATAGTTAAATACAAGGTGATTGGAGATTTTAAAATTGACAGAAACATGGAATTTTATTAATTCGGGCAGCCATGACCCATTTTATAATATGGCTATGGATGAAGCTTTATTAAACTTTGTATCCAGAGGTGAAATCGATCCTGTCATCAGATTTTATACATGGGATCCAGCAACGCTTTCTATTGGTTATTTCCAAAGATTAAAGAAAGAAATTGATATTGAAAAGGTCAAAGAAAAAGGCTATGGCTTAGTAAGACGACAAACAGGTGGAAGAGGCGTGTTACACGATAAAGAACTAACATATAGCGTAATCGTTCCTGAGTCTCATCCTAATATGCCTAAAACAGTTACAGAAGCATACAGAGTCATTTCACAAGGTTTATTAGAGGGATTTAAGTTATTAGGCTTCGACGCTTATTTTGCTGTTCCTAAAAGTAAAGAAGAAAGAGAAAAATTGAAACAACCAAGAAGTTCTGTTTGCTTTGATGCTCCAAGCTGGTATGAACTCGTCGTAGAAGGAAGAAAAATTGCAGGTAGCGCACAAACTAGACAAAAAGGCGTTATACTTCAACATGGTTCTATTTTAAAAGATATTGATATTGATGACTTATTTGATATGTTTATCTTTAAAAATGACCGCTTAAAAGATAAAATGAAGCAAGCTTTTGTAGATAAAGCTGTTGCGATAAATGATATTTCGGATAAAACAATTTCGATTGAAGAAATGGAAGTAGCATTTGAAAAAGGATTCCAAAAAGGGTTGAATATTAACTTTAAACCATTAGAACTTACTAAAGAACAACAAGCTGAAGTAAAAGAACTTGCAGAAAAATACAAATCTGAAGAGTGGACTTATAGAAAATAAGTAAAATCCCCTGAACCTCTTTTTAAACGGTGGTCAGGGGATTTCATTTTTATTTACGACGGTTTCTATATTTCCATTTTGCTATTTTATATTTCCTTTGATCTTTTGTTAAAAAGAAGAAGAAATACAGTAAGTAAGCAATACCTGCGATAATAGCTAAGCTAATTATCGTTCTTACAAGGGAAAATAATATTGAATCTAAGTTCAATATTAACCCGATAAGCGCAATTAATAATATGAGATAAAATAATACTTTACGCATGTTTTCACCTTTCAATACTTCTTGCTTTATGAATTAGTTTTACTAACTTTAATTTGTGCTAATTCTTGTTGGCCTTGTTTTATTTTCTTATCACTTTTTGTAGAGTAACCATCTCTGATAGTTTTAAATGCACTGACCAACTTATTATTAAGTTCTTCAATGTTTTTATTATCAGATTTATCTTTATCAGACATACTACTTTTTTCAAGATCGATTTTGTATTTATCATGTGCACTTTGTAAATCAGTGACTATTTTATCGAGTTTGCTGACCACAGCTTCTTTTCGTTTATTCTTTTGGACATCACTATCAATTTTGTGATAATCCTTTAATGTATCAGTCACTTTTTGATAGTAATCTGATGTCGCGTTAGCATTTTTGGTTTTCATGCTATTTTGTGCTGCTTCTTTAGTATTCTTTTTATCAGCGCCGAGTTGTTTTTCTTTATCTTTTAAATCACTGATATTTTGCTCTAGTTCTTGGTTTTCTAATTTTAATTGATGATTATCATCTCTTAATTTAGTAGTTTTTTGTTCAAGTGGACCTAAGTTTTGACTCCCGCAGCCCGTTAGTAAAATCGTTGCTCCAATAATCGAAATAAATTTCTTTTTCATAACCTTCTCCTAATTCAAAAGCAAATATTATAGCAATATTTTATCATATTTAGTTCTCAGATTCTTATATTTCAGTTTGCACTTTAATTTTCTTATACTTTTTGGGAATTCTTCTTTGATATAAGGTATAAAAGCTTATAGTTCTATGCGCTTTGTGATAAACTTTGGTTATAATAAAAGTGATATAGTCACTATCACAGCTCCATAAAATTACATGATTAAGAATGACATAGGAGGAGTATGTATGTCTAGAATTGAAAAAGTAAATCAAATTATTTCAGAAAAAAATTTAGATGCGTTAGTTGTATTATCTGATTACAACCGCCGTTATTTATCAGGGTTTACTGGTACGAGCGGTGCATTAGTAATTACACCTGAGCGTCGCATCTTGATCACGGATTTCCGTTATATCGATCAAGCTACAAATCAAGCTTCTGAATTTGAAATTGTGAATCGTTCTGCAGGTTTAATTGACGAAGTTAAAGATGTTCTCGAACAAAACCAAGTGAAATATGCAGGATTTGAAGGGCACATCGTAAGCTATGATACATTCCAACAATTAAATGATTCAGACGTTGAATATCAAAGTGTTGGTAATGTAATTGAAGATATCAGAGCTATTAAAGATCAATCAGAAATTGATACGATTCAAAAAGCTGCAGATATTGTAGACAAAACGTATGAACATATTTTAAGTATCGCAAAAGCAGGAATGACTGAACAAGAATTAAAAGCTGAATTAGAAAGTAAAATGTTAAAATTAGGAGCAAGCGGCCCTTCATTTGACACGATCGTTGCTTCAGGATATCGAGGTGCTTTACCACACGGTGTAGCAAGCGATAAAGTGATTGAAGAAGGCGAGTTGATCACTTTAGATTTTGGTGCATATTATAATGGTTATGTATCTGATATCACACGTACTTTTGCAATCGGCCAACCAGATCCTAAACTAGTAGAAGCTTATAATATTGTATTAGAAGCACAGAAAGCTGCAGTCGCACAAATTAAAGCAGGAATGACAGGTAAAGAGGCAGATGCTATCGCACGTGATATTATCGCAAGTTACGGTTATGGAGATAATTTCGGACATTCAACAGGTCATGGTATTGGTTTAGAAATTCATGAACAACCAATGCTTGCAAAACAATCTGATTATGTATTAGTTCCAAATAATTGCGTAACGGTAGAACCGGGTATCTATATAGAGGGACTGGGTGGCATCAGAATAGAAGATGACATCTTAATCACAGAAAATGGTAATGAAGTCTTTACTAAATGCACAAAAGACCTTATTATTTTATAATGAAAGCGTATATGAGGAGGAAACTGAATGATTTCGGTTAATGATTTTAAAACAGGTTTAACAATATCTGTTGATAATGGTATTTGGAAAGTTATTGATTTCCAACATGTAAAACCAGGTAAAGGTTCAGCATTTGTTCGCTCTAAATTAAGAAACTTAAGAACTGGCGCAATTCAAGAAAAAACATTCCGCGCAGGTGAAAAAGTAGAACAAGCAATGATTGAAAACCACCGTATGCAATATTTATATGCAGATGGTGACACTCATGTATTTATGGACAATCAAACATTTGAACAAACTGAATTGCCTGGAGATTATTTAGAAGAAGCATTAAAATACTTGAAAGCAAACATGGAAGTTCAAATCCAAACTTATGAAGGCGAAACGATTGGTGTAGAATTACCAAAAACTGTTGAGCTTACTGTAACAGAAACTGAGCCTGGTATTAAAGGTGATACTGCAACTGGTGCAACTAAATCAGCTACAGTAGAGACTGGATATACGCTTAACGTACCTTTATTCGTTAACGAAGGAGACGTTCTCGTAATCAACACTGGCGACGGCAGTTACGTTTCAAGAGCCTAAATTTTAAATCACCCCTTTTCTGACATCCTATCCATTAATGATTATCAGCAATTTTATGCTGATGGATTCGATGAATGAAAGGGGTTCTTTTATTTTATTATCGTTAAATTACACGATGAGAAAGTTTAAAGTTACAGTGATATGCTTGAATTGATAATTTCAGTCAAGTAAAATATACAAGAAGAGTAAAAACAATCTGAAGGAGCAGTACTATGAATTTTAAAGAAATCAAGGAATTAATTGAAATACTAGATAATTCAAATCTTACTGAAATTAATATAGAAGATAACAAGGGAAGTATCATTAATTTAAAGAAAGAGAAAGAAAGAGAAATCATTACACCACAAATTTCTCAACAAGCTTTCCCTGCACAAGCAGCTGCGCCAGCACCTGTTCAAAATGATTCAGCTGTCAGCGAAGCTTCTTCTGCTGCAAATTCAGAAGCTGATCAGGGGAAAACAATTAACGCACCAATGGTAGGAACATTCTATAAATCACCGTCACCAGAAGAAGAAGCTTATGTAAAAGTTGGGGATACTGTATCAAACGATTCAACAGTATGTATTTTAGAAGCTATGAAGTTATTTAATGAGATTCAAGCAGAAGTTTCCGGGGAAATTACTGAAATCTTAGTTGAAGACGGACAAATGGTAGAGTATGGCCAACCGTTATTTAAGGTGAAATAATTATGAAAAAAGTTTTAATTGCCAATCGCGGTGAAATTGCCGTTAGAATCATCAGAGCGTGTAAAGACTTAGGGTTACACACAGTTGCAATTTATTCTGAAGGGGATAAAGAAGCACTACATACTCAAATTGCTGATGAAGCGTACTGTGTGGGGCCTACACAATCTAAAGATTCATATTTAAACATTCCAAATATCTTATCTATTGCTACTTCTACTGGATGCGATGCAGTTCATCCTGGGTATGGATTCTTAGCAGAAAATGGGGATTTTGCAGAATTATGCGAAGCGTGTCAACTTAAGTTTGTTGGTCCAAGTTACGAATCTATTCAAAAGATGGGGATCAAAGACGTAGCCAAAGATGAAATGATTAACGCAAACGTACCAGTTGTTCCAGGTAGTGACGGACTAGTAGATTCAATCGAAGACGCTAAGAAAACAGCGGAAGAAATCGGTTATCCCGTTATCATTAAAGCTACTGCAGGCGGTGGTGGTAAAGGTATTCGTGTAGCTAGAGATGAAAAAGAATTAGAAAATGGCTACAAAATGACACAACAAGAAGCAGAAACTGCCTTTGGTAATGGCGGACTTTATCTTGAAAAATTCATTGAGAATTTCCGTCATATCGAATTCCAAATTATTGGTGACCAGTTTGGTAATGTGATTCAGTTAGGAGAACGTGACTGTACAATTCAACGAAGAATGCAAAAACTTGTCGAAGAAGCACCGTCACCTATATTAACTCCTGAAAAAAGACATGAAATGGGTCAAGCATCTATCAGAGCTGCTAAAGCAGTAAACTATGAAAATGCAGGTACAATTGAATATATTTATGACTTAGATACTGATGAATATTACTTCATGGAGATGAATACTAGGATTCAAGTTGAACACCCTGTTACAGAAATGGTAACCGGGATTGATTTAGTCAAATTACAATTATTAGTTGCTATGGGTGAGCCATTGCCTTTCACTCAAGATGATATTAAAATCAATGGTCATGCAATGGAATTTCGTATTAACGCTGAAAACCCTTATAAAAACTTTATGCCATCACCAGGTAAAATCACACAATATTTAGCACCAGGCGGTTACGGAGTAAGAATAGAATCAGCTTGTTACACAAACTATACTATTCCACCTTATTACGATTCTATGGTTGCTAAATTAATTGTGCATGAACCTACACGTGAAGAAACAATTATGGCAGGTCTACGTGCTTTAAGCGAGTTCTTAGTATTAGGCATAGACACAACAATACCATTCCATATTCGTTTATTAGAAAACGAAATTTTCAATAGTGGACAATATAGCACTAAATTCTTAGAGCAAAATGATATTATGAAAGAAGATTAAGAAGGAGGCATTCACATGGTTAAAGTATCCGAAGATACACATGCACATTTAGGCAGAGTAGAAATTTCTCCAGAAGTACTAATCTCAATTGCAAGTATTGCAACATCTGAAATAGATGGATTAACTGGACACTTTGCTGAAATCAAAAATGCTTCACCTGAAAAGTTGAATCGTAAAAATTTAACTAAAGGTATTAAACTTGAAACAAAAGAAGATGGAATTTATATAGATGTATTCTGTGAGTTTAAGTATGGTATCAACATCTCTCAAACAGCATTGAAAATTCAACAAACAATTTTCAATTCCCTCAGCAATATGACAACTATAGTTCCTAAACAAGTCAACGTTCATATTACGCATATTGAAGTTGAAAATAACAAAAAATAAGTTACAAAGGAGCACGCTCAATGAGTCGTAAAGAATCAAGAAGCCAAGCATTTCAAGCACTGTTTCAACTTGAAATGAAGAATACAGATTTATCTATAGATGAAGCCATTAATTTTATTAAAGATGATTACCCAGATTTAGAATTCGATTTTATTCATTGGTTAGTATCAGGCGTAAAAGATCATGAACCTGTACTCGATCAAAAAATCCAAGAGAATTTAAAAGATTGGAAAATCTCTCGTTTATTGAAATCAGACCGTATCATTTTAAGAATTGCAGCTTTTGAACTAGAGCATAGTGATACACCACCAAAAGTGGTTATTAACGAAGCTGTTGAACTTGCTAAGCAATTTAGTGACGAAGACCATTATCGTTTTATCAACGGTGTATTAAGTAATTTAAATCAATAGGATAGAGTGATAAGTATGTCCGATTATTTAAGCGTTACAGCCTTAACTAAATATATCAAATATAAATTCGACCAAGATCCGCATCTGCAATCGGTTTTATTAAAAGGTGAATTATCTAACTTTAAACGTCATAGTAGCGGTCACTTATATTTTAATTTAAAAGATAATAATAGCGTCGTAAATGCTATGATGTTTAAAGCACAAGCTAATAAACTAGATTTCACACCCAAAGAAGGTGATGAAGTTTTAATAGAAGCACGCGTAAGTGTTTACGAAAGACGTGGGAATTATCAAATTTATGTAAATAAAATGCATTTAGACGGAATTGGCAACTTATATCAACGTCTAGAAGAACTTAAAAAGGCCTTAACTAAGCAAGGTTTATTTGATATGAGCCACAAAAAGCCGATTCCTAAGTTCCCTAAAAAAATTGCAGTGCTTACCGCGAGTACAGGTGCAGCAATACGAGATATTCACTCTACAATAAACAGTCGATTTCCATTAGTAGAACAAATTCAAATTAGTACATTAGTTCAAGGCGAACAAGCTAAAAATGATATTGTAGAAAAATTACAATATGCTGATACTCTTGGTGCAGATGTCATCATTTTAGGACGTGGTGGAGGATCTATTGAGGATTTATGGAATTTCAATGAAGAAGATGTAGTACGAGCAATCTTTAATACACAAACTCCTGTTATCTCAGCAGTAGGTCACGAAACAGATTTCACATTAAGCGATTTTGTAGCTGATGTAAGGGCTGCTACACCAACTCAAGCTGCTGTCATTGCAACACCTGATCAAGTTGAGCTGACACAATACATCAAACAAATAGAGTTAAGTCTATCCAGACACATCGTCCAATTAATTAATAATAAGAAAAAACATTTAGAACATGTAGCTTCTTATTATAAATTTAAACAGCCATCGTTGTTGTATGATCAACAAATCCAACGACGAGATGAATTAGAAAAACAACTAAGTCTTGCGATGACTAATCATTTGACTCATTTACGACAACGTATTGATTTGCTAAACAGTCGCATAAACGTTAGAGATTTAAAACAACATACGCAACAAGCTATTTTAAACAAATCTCAACTTGATAAGGTATTAAACAAATCAATAAATAATATTTTGAGTAATGCTAAAACGATGTTGGCACAGCGATTAGAAAATTTAAATAATTTAAGTCCAACCAATACAATGTTGCGCGGTTACACGATTGTCAATAAAGATGAACAAGTTATTACAAGTACGCAATCATTAAAAACTAATGACCACATCAGTTTAACCATGAAAGATGGCGAAGTTGATGCAATAGTTAAGAAAGTTAGGTGCAATAAAGATGAGTAATGAGCAAAGTTTCGAAAATATGATGGAAGAGTTAGAAAACATCGTAAAAAAATTAGATAATGAAACAGTTTCTTTGGAAGAAGCATTAGACTTATATCAAAGAGGGATGAAGCTTTCAGCATCTTGTGATGAAACATTGAAAAATGCTGAAAAGAAAGTAAATGAACTCATGAAATCTAATGATGGAGAACAAGCTGAGACATCAGCTGAGAATGAAAATGAATAAAATGATTGAACTAATCAACCAACAATTACTAGAAACAATTCCTGATTCAGCTCTTGGCACTAATTTAGAAGAAAGTATGCGTTATTCTCTTGAAGCTGGAGGAAAACGTATACGACCAGTCCTATTATTAGAAACTTTAAAAATGCTGTCTAAAAACCATACTTACACTAAGGGTATTCGTACCGCATTAGCGTTAGAAATGGTGCACACATACTCGCTCATACATGATGATTTGCCTGCTATGGATGATGACGATTATCGTAGAGGCAAATTAACAAATCATAAAGTATACGGTGAGTGGAAAGCATTATTAGCTGGGGATGCGTTATTAACAAAAGCTTTTAACTTAATAAGCACAGATAATGCAATTGATGCTGAAACTAAAGTAGCTTTAACATCCCAACTTTCTGATGCGAGTGGTCATTTAGGTATGATTGGCGGACAAACATTAGATATGGAAAGTGAAAATAAAAAAATATCTTTAGAGACTTTACAACAAATCCATCGTGAAAAAACCGGTGCTTTACTGTCTTTCGCAATCAATGCCGCAGCAACAATCGCAAAAGTTGATACTGAAGTATCCGAGATTCTTGATACGTATAGTGAACATTTAGGTTTAATTTTCCAAATTAAAGATGATTTACTCGATGTCTATGGAGATGCTGAAAAATTAGGTAAGCCTGTTGGCAGCGATGAGAAAAATCATAAAAGCACTTATGTGACTTTACTTGGTCTAGAAAAAACAGAACAACGACTTCAATATCACGTTGAGCAAGCGAACCAATGTTTGAAACAATTATCTGATAAACAATATGATACAACTGAGCTTGAAAGTCTGACACAGTTGTTCTATAAACGTGATCACTAAAATTATAAGCTGAGTCCTAATATTCAATTTAGACTTAGCTTATTTCTATTTATGAACTTTTATAAATATGCACTATTGTTGGATATTAATAAGCGATATAAGAAGAAAATAAAAGCATTTTGTTTGAACATGTGATACTATGAATGCATAAATATTCGTAATTTGAGGTGTAAGAAAAGTGGCTAAAAAATCAGTAAGACACATAAAAATTAGAGAAATCATATCCACTGAGCAGGTTGAAACTCAAGATGAATTAGTAAAACGTTTAAATTCATTTGATCTGAATGTGACACAAGCAACGGTTTCACGAGATATTAAAGAATTACAGTTAATCAAAGTACCTGCCCCGACAGGTCAATATATTTATAGTTTGCCAAATGATAGAAAATACCATCCGTTAGAGAAACTTGGACGTTATTTAATGGATTCCTTTGTAAATATTGAGGGTACAGGTAATTTATTAGTATTAAAAACACTTCCAGGTAATGCTCAATCAATCGGTGCTATCTTAGACCAAATTGATTGGGATGAAGTACTCGGCACTATTTGTGGTGATGATACTTGCTTACTCATTTGTCACGATGAGGATGCTGCAAATGCTATCAAAACACGTATTTTTAATTTGTTATAAGGAAGCGATAAGCCATGTTACAAACACTAACAATTAAACAGTTTGCTATCATTGATGAATTAGAAATTAACTTTGGAAACGGATTAACCGTATTAAGCGGTGAAACAGGTTCAGGGAAATCTATTATCATCGATGCTATTGGACAACTTATAGGCATGCGTGCATCTTCAGATTTTGTTCGTCATGGCGAAAAAAAAGCAACCATAGAAGGTATCTTTGATATTGATAATAATCCCGAAGTGATTAGAACCTTGAACGAATTAGAAGTTGATGCTGATGAAGATTTCTTAATCGTTAAAAGGGAGATCTTCAGTTCAGGTAAAAGTTTGTGCAAAGTAAATAACCAAACAGTAACATTGCATGATTTACGTTTAATTATGCAAGAATTACTTGATATCCATGGTCAACACGAGACACAATCACTGTTAAAACAAAAGTACCATCTTCAACTGATTGATTCATATTCAGATGGCAAATATGATGATATTTTAAAACAATATCAAAATACGTATCAAACTTTTAAAGATAAAACACGTGAACTCGATGAGTTGGAATCTGCTGATCAAGCTTTATTACAAAGGTTAGATCTAATGAAGTTCCAAGCTGATGAACTATCTGAAGCCAATTTACAAGAAGGCGAAGTTGAACAACTTGAAGCTGATATTAAACGCATTCAGAATTCTGAAAATTTAAGTTTGGCTTTAAATGCTGCACATGCAACTTTAACAGATGAACAAGCTATCCCGGATCGTTTATATGAATTGAGTCTGCAACTTGCGAACATTGATGAAATTATTCCTAAAAAGTTCACCGAACTTAAAGAGCAAGTCGACCAATTTTACTATACGTTAGAGGATGCTAAGCATGAGTTGTATGATGAATTATCAAATACAGAATTTGATGAACAGTATTTAAATGAACTAGAATCTCGTATGAATTTACTAAATAATCTTAAAAGAAAATACGGTAAAGATATTTCTAGTTTAATTCAGTATCAAGCTAAACTAGATGATGAGATTAACAAAATAGAAAATTATGAGCAAAGTACAGCAAACTTAAAAGAAGAGATTACTCAGTTACAAGAACAATTAAATAAAGAAGGTCAAATGCTTTCAAAAGAAAGAAGAAAAGTGGCGCGTGAACTAAGAGATCATATTGTAGAAGAAATTCAAAATTTACAAATGAAAGATGCCAATCTCGAAATCTCATTCAAACCTTTAGATGAACCGAATGCAGAGGGTATAGAAAAAATAGAAATATTAATCAGCCCTAACAAAGGGGAACCACTTAAAAGCTTGGCTAAAATTGCTTCGGGCGGAGAATTATCTCGTATCATGTTAGCTTTAAAAAGTATTTTTGTTAAATCTAGAGGTCAAACTGCTATACTATTTGATGAAGTTGATTCTGGTGTTTCTGGTATTGCAGCTCAAAAAATGGCTGAAAAAATGCGTGCAATTTCTGAATATATTCAAGTTATATGTATCTCACACTTACCACAAGTAGCATCTATGAGTGATCATCACTTACTAATCAGCAAAGCATCACAAGATGATAGAACAACAACACATGTTGAAGAATTAACTGGAGAAAATCGTATAGATGAAGTTGCACGAATGATTTCTGGTGCTAATGTGACGAAATTGACAAGAGAAAATGCTAAAGAAATGATAGAGCAAAATCATGCGCTGTAATCTATTTGAAATGAGGGGAGATTAACTATGGAATTCGAAACATTGATCTCTAATACTAAAGAGTTACAAGGTAACATTGGTGTTTTATTTGCGAATGACGAGAAAACAATAGCTGCGATTGTACAATTGCTTAAACAAACAAAATGCCATGTTACGCTCTACGGTACTAAAGATCCAACTGAATTAATACGTTCTTTTAATATAGAAGGGGACTTATTAAGTCGTATACACTTACGAACATTTCACGAGCGTGAGGATGTCCTTAAGAAGTGTGCAGATGATTTAAACTCAGAACAAACTCATGTTTTAATGAAGGGTAACTTACCATCATCAGAAATCTTATCTTTTGTACTAAAACATAAGTCATTTATGGATGAACGACGTTTCTTAAATCATGTATCATGTTTCGATATTCCTTCATATCACAAAATGTTAATCATTAGTGATGTTGCTTTAAATGTAAAGCCTAGCATAGATGATCGTATTCATATGATTGAAAATATTGAAAGCTTTGCAAAGAATATTGGTTATAAAAGTTTAAATGTGGGATTACTATCATCATTAGAGCATCCCACAACCAAAATTCCTTCATCAGTAGATGCTGCAGAAATTGCCGCACACTTTAAACAACATAATTTTTTAAAGGTTGAAGGACCATTCGCCTTTGATAACGCGATTGATAAAGAAAGTGCAATTGAAAAGGGTATTGAATCTGAAATCGCTGGTGATGTTGACGCGTTGATTGTTCCACATCTTGACGTCGGCAACACACTCTATAAATCATTAACTTATTTTGCAAATGCCCAAACGGCTAATTTAATTTTAGGATCGAAATTCCCGATTGTTTTAACGTCTCGAGCAGATTCTATACAAAACAAAATTAATTCAGCTATTTTGGCACTGCATACATTAAAATAGACATATGAAAAATTCCATTGAAATCTAACTTTTTAGGCTCTCTGTCAAATAGGACTGGTGAGC
>NZ_KV808501.1:0-309 GCF_001812305.1 Staphylococcus sp. HMSC056G08 | reverse complement strand
AATCTTCAAAATGTTCAGCTTTCTTATCGAAGTAATCCACATCAGTAAGCTCAAACGGGTCATCGATACCATCTAACTGAACTATGACTGATTGTTTGCCAAGTCTATCAACTTCTCGAATAACAACACCTGCATGACCGTCCTGCACATTCAATCCACGATATTGCCATAAGATAATACGATCATCTCTTTTTAAATCTCTAACCTCATTCATTAGCGCACCGCCTTTACCATTAAGTCATTTTCACATAGGTGCCAATACCAGTCGTCAGGCGTTACACTCTGAGGTGTGCCGTCGTATAACCAAGG
>NZ_KV808500.1:0-326 GCF_001812305.1 Staphylococcus sp. HMSC056G08 | reverse complement strand
GAAGAAGTACCACAAGGTCATAAAGATGAGTTCGATCCAAACTTACCAATTGACGGTACAGAAGAAGTACCAGGTAAACCAGGCATCAAGAATCCTGAAACAGGTGAAGTAGTAACACCTCCGGTTGACGATGTCACAAAACATGGTCCAAAAGCAGGCGAACCAGAGGTTACTAAAGAAGAAATACCATTCGAGAAAAAACGTGAGTTCAATCCAGACTTAAAACCAGGTGAAGAGAAAGTAACGCAAGAAGGACAAACTGGAGAGAAAACAACAACAACGCCAACAACAATTAATCCATTAACGGGAGAAAAAGTAGGCGAAGG
>NZ_KV808499.1:4572-16945 GCF_001812305.1 Staphylococcus sp. HMSC056G08 | reverse complement strand
CAAGTTATAACGGTAGTTTGTCTACGGTCTGAGCCAAGCTGAAATCAGCTTGGCTTTATTTAGTCTATATTACGTTATTTAAATGACTTATTTAAATGTTTCACTTAAGAAGTCTTCAACTTGCTCTGGTGATTTAGCATTTGCTGAGTGCAAGTGTGCTGTTTTTTCACCGTTTTTGAAAACAAGTAAACTTGGAATACCCATTACTTCGTAATCTTGAGCAACATCTTCTAATTCGTCACGATTTACGTTGTACCATTTATAGTCGTTGTATTTTTCAACAATTGGATCAATCCACATATCCATTGCGCGACAATCAGGGCACCATCCTGCTTCGAATTTAATAATCACAGGTTCGTTACTTTCGATAATTTTATCGAAATCTTCACGTGTTTTAATTGCTTCCATTTTCATTTCGCTCCTTTTTCTAATCCTATTATATATATTATAGCGAATTTGAACGTAAATTTAAAAATATTAAACCGACAATTTAAAGCGTTATTTTTAGAAATTTGGTATATTAGACATAATAGTTAAAGGAGGTCAAAAGATGATTAGATTTTATCAGTACCAAAACTGTACGACATGCAAGAAAGCAGCAAAATTTTTAGATGAATATGGTGTAAGTTATGAACCTATCGACATCGTAGAACTAAACCCTAATAAAAGAGAACTACAAGATATTATTGATAAAACCGGCGTTGAAATTGATAAGCTATTCAATAAACGCGGAGGTAAGTATCGTGAACTAGGTCTGAAAGATAGACTTGACAGTTTGTCTGATGATGAAAAACTAGATTTATTGGCTTCTGACGGAATGCTTGTTAAAAGACCACTTGCGGTTTCAGGCAATAAAATCACACTTGGTTTCAACGAAAAAGAGTACAAAGATACTTGGGTAAACTAATTTATAGTCATTATAGGTAGTAAATATCTTATTGATATGCGCTTTATTTACACAAAAAATTAAAAAACTACAAGATGTCTATAAATAGTTGAATGAAAAGGTTTCATATGGCATCATAAAAGAGTATTCATTTATTAATTAGGAGGGGATTCGTGTGGCAGTGCCAGAGGAATTAAAATATTCAAAAGAACATGAATGGGTTAAAGTTGAGGACGATACAGTAACTATCGGTATCACTGAATACGCACAAGGAGAACTTGGTGACATCGTATTCGTTGAATTACCAGAAACTGACGATGATATCGAAGAGGGCGAATCTTTCGGAAGTGTAGAATCAGTTAAAACTGTTTCTGAATTATACGCACCAGTTTCAGGAACTGTAGTTGAAGTCAACGAAGAATTAGAAGACAGTCCAGAATTCGTAAATGAATCACCATACGAAAAAGCATGGATGGTTAAAGTAAAATTAAATGACACAAGCCAATTAGATGATTTATTATCAGCTGATCAATACAAAGAAATGATCGGTGAATAATCGGCTTTAAAAATCAAACTCCAAGATACTTTGTATTTTGGGGTTATTTTTTATTTGAAATAGGCTATAACAAACTAGAGCGCTAAAGTGCTGAACCTTTACAGCTGAATAATACATAATTTATCGTGTTTATTTAGTTGTTAAACAAGTTGCGTGTCTTTAAAACAACACCTGCGTTACAATGAAAGTATCAACTTACGCAACAATTTTATATAAGTTGGCAGAACCTAAGCATTTACGTTTGCGAGTAATGAAGCAATGATATCACGAGAGTATTGGAGTGTAGTGAATATGGCATTGTTAGAAAAAGTAATCGTTGTTGAAGGTAAAACAGATAAAAAGCGTGTACAAGAAGTGATTGATGAGCCTGTACAAATTATTTGTACGCACGGCACAATGGGCATTGATAAACTTGACGATATGATAGAACACTTATATGAACGTCCTGTCTATATATTAGTGGATGCAGATAAAGAAGGCCGTCGCATCCGTCAATGGTTCAAACATTATCTATCAGAAAGTGAACATATCTTTGTCGATAGAACTTATTCTGAAGTCGCACGTTGTCCGCGCCCTTATCTTGCCAAAGTGCTTAGAAACCATGGCTTTATGGTAAAAGGTGAAGCACCCGTGAAAGGATTAGTTTATAAATGAACGTTAAGCAAGAAATTACAGATATCAAACAAAATTTTGATCAAGACAAGCACTTGATTTTCGGTTACACACCGATGTGTGGAACATGTAAAGTTTCAGAGAGAATGTTAGATATAGCTAATGAAATTTTACAGCTTCCGTTGGTCAAAGCAGATTTGAATTTCCATCCTGATTTCAGTGAAGCTTATCAAATTCAATCTGTTCCTGTTTTGTTAGTGATGTCGAAAGATAAGGAGATAGACCGTATTTACGCATTTCAGTCTGTTCCTTATTTATTAGAAAATTTAAAATAGTTGTTGACTACTTCTGAGTGAAGTGGTAGGATAAATATCAATTAAATAGTTATCTCTTATCAAGAGAGGTGGAGGGATGTGCCCGACGAAACCCGGCAACCGTCTTATTTATAAGAAATGGTGCCAATTCACAAAAAGTTGAACTGCTTTTGAAGATGAGAGAAAGAAATTTCAAATTGCTTTCTCTTTAATGCTCATAGCAGCGATAAGGGAAAGCTTTTTTAATTTGTAGGTAGGTATTGCAAGGAAAGGGGAGAATGTAGTGATTCAACTGAAGCAAATCGTCAAAAGATATAAGACGAAACACCAAGAAGTACTGGCAGTTGATCATGTCGATTTAGATGTGTCGGAAGGTACCATTTACGGTGTCATCGGTTTTTCAGGTGCCGGTAAAAGTACACTTGTCAGAATTTTAAATTATTTAGAAGAACCAACATCAGGTCAAGTCATAATAGATGGAGATGAATTAGGACAACTCAGCAAAGCGCAACTAAGGAAAAAGCGTCAAAAGGTAAGTATGATATTCCAACACTTCAACTTATTATGGTCTAGAACAGTGTTAGATAATATTAAGTTTCCGTTGGAAATTGCTGGCGTGGATAAAGCGGCAGCTGAAAAAAGAGCGAAAGAATTAGTTGAGCTTGTAGGACTCAAAGGACGAGAAAAAGCATATCCGTCAGAGTTATCTGGTGGTCAAAAACAAAGGGTTGGTATCGCACGTGCCTTAGCCAACGATCCAAAAGTATTACTTTGTGATGAAGCTACAAGTGCTTTAGATCCTCAAACAACAGATGAAATTTTAGAACTCTTATTAAAAATCAGAAAAGAAGAAGATTTAACAATCGTGATTATCACACATGAAATGAATGTGATTCGCCAAATCTGCGACGAAGTTGCAGTAATGGAAAATGGTAAGGTCATCGAACGCGGTGAAGTTAAAGAAGTGTTTGAAAACCCTAAACATCAAGTGACGAAACGTTTCGTTAAAGAAGGCTTGAATGACCAATTTGATGAATCAATTCAGGAACTGATTCCAGAGTCGACAAACGGTTATATTGTACGTTTGAACTTCGTAGGTGAAGAGACGACAGAACCGATTGTGTCATATATCACTCAAAAATATAATCTGAATGTGAACATACTAGAAGCGAATATCCGCCATTCGAAAAGCGGACCAATCGGTTTTCTAATTGTACATATTGCAGACTTGAAAACTGAATTTTTTGATGATTTTAAAAACGAATTAGAGAATCGTAATGTAGGTGTGGAGGTGGTTCGTAATGGATAAATCGTTCAGTGATATATTACGTGAAATGGTCACAATGCCGAATGTTCAATGGGACCAAGTTTGGCTGGCTACATACGAAACACTCTATATGACAGCCATTTCTACAATTTTTGCGTTCGTGATCGGTTTAATTCTAGGCGTACTATTATTCCTAACAGCTAAGAGTAAATCACCGACAGCAAAAGTGTTTTATCAAATCGTGTCATTTATTGTGAACTTATTCAGAGCAATTCCATTCATCATTTTAATCTTGCTGTTGATTCCGTTCACAAGTTTATTACTTGGCACAATCAGTGGTCCGACAGGAGCACTTCCAGCATTAGTTATTGGTGCGGCTCCATTCTATGCACGTTTAGTGGAAATCGCATTTAAAGAAATTGATAAAGGCGTTATTGAAGCAGCGCGTTCTATGGGAGCAAACACATGGACGATTATTCGCAAAGTGTTAATTCCAGAATCACGTCCTGCCTTGATTTCAGGTATTACAGTTACTGCAATCGCATTAGTCGGTTCTACTGCAGTTGCCGGTGTTATCGGTGCAGGCGGTTTAGGTAACTTAGCATATTTAACTGGTTTTACTCGAAACCAAAATGATGTCATTTTAGTTTCAACAATCTTTATTTTAGTGTTTGTGTTCATCATTCAATTTGTGGGTGACTGGGCTACAAATAAAATTGATAAACGTTAATTCTATTTTGAAAGGATCAATCCAATGAAAAAAATTATTAGTATTTTAGCGGTTTTAGTATTAACTGTAGTTTTAGCAGCATGTGGCAGTAAGGATAAATCAGCAGGAGGCGAAGATTCTAAAACAATCACAGTTGGTGCTTCACCAGCGCCTCACGCTGAACTTTTAGAACAAGCTAAACCTATTTTGAAAAAAGAAGGTTATGACTTGAAAATCAAAACAATCAACGACTATACAACACCTAACAAATTAGTAAACAGCGGTGAATTGGATGCGAACTTCTTCCAACACACACCTTATTTAAACACTGAGAAAAAAGATAAAGGGTACAAATTAGTATCTGTTGGTAACGTTCACTTAGAACCAATGGCTGTATACTCTAAAAAATATAAAAGCTTAAAAGAATTGCCAAAAGGTGCAACAGTTTATGTTTCTAACAACCCAGCTGAAGAAGGACGTTTCTTGAAATTCTTCGTTGACGAAGGTTTAATCAAATTGAAAAAAGGCGTTAAAATCCAAGATGCACACTTCAGTGATATCGTAGAAAACAAAAAAGATATCAAATTCAACAACAAACAATCAGCTGAATATTTACCAAAAATCTATCAAAACGAAGATGTTGATGCAGCAATTATCAACTCTAACTTCGCTATTGAACAAAAATTAAGCCCTAAAAAAGACTCAATCGCTCTTGAAAAACCTGAAAATAACCCATACGCAAACTTAGTAGCGGTTAAAGAAGGTCACGAAAAAGATAAAAAAATCAAAGCTTTAATCAAAGCATTACAATCTCAAGATATTAAAGATTACATCAATAAAAAATATGATGGTGCTGTGATCCCAGCTGAATAAGAAATTATTAGTCACTCTCAAGTATAGATGCTTGGGAGTGATTTTTTGCGTCTATTAATAGTATAGGATGCAAGGATACCCTATCATAATATGTGACAAAGATATGGGTAATGATAATAGAAGGACAGAAAATGAGAATCAGTAGCTTTGAAATTCGTGCAACATTTCACATTGAAACGCTTTAACGAAACTCATTACAATTTAAGAATTCTTTTTATTTAGGTACTTAAAAGGTTTATTCTGGGGTTTAATTGCGTTATAATTTATAAATGTACCAATGTAGTGCAGTTTTGACTACAGATTAAAATTATTATAAACTAGTAATTGAAATACTATTTATGTTTACGGAGGGACTTTTAATGCCATCAACATTGGAGATTAAAGACTTACACGTGTCTATTGAGGATAAAGAAATTTTAAAAGGTGTTAACTTAACAATTAACACGGGAGAAATTCATGCAGTTATGGGACCTAACGGTACTGGTAAATCTACTTTATCAGCAGCAATCATGGGTCACCCAGCTTTCACAGTAACTAAAGGTGAAGTATTACTTGACGGTGTTAACGTTTTAGAATTAGACGTTGACGAACGTGCAAAAGCAGGTTTATTCCTAGCTATGCAATATCCATCAGAAATTACTGGTGTTACAAACGCAGACTTCATGCGTTCAGCAATTAATGCGAAACGTGAAGAAGGTAAAGAAATCAACTTAATGCAATTCATTAAGAAATTAGATAAAGAAATGGAATTCCTAGATATGGATCCAGACATGGCGCAACGTTACCTTAACGAAGGTTTCTCAGGCGGCGAGAAAAAACGTAACGAAATTTTACAATTAATAATGTTACAACCTAAATTCGCTATCCTAGACGAAATTGACTCAGGTTTAGATATCGATGCGTTAAAAGTTGTGTCTAAAGGTATCAACGAAATGCGTGGAGATGATTTCGGTTCATTAATCATTACGCACTATCAACGTTTATTAAACTACATTACACCTGATTTCGTACACGTTATGTACAACGGTAAAATCGTTAAAACTGGTGGTCCAGAATTAGCACATCGTTTAGAAAATGAAGGTTATGAATGGGTTAAAGAAGAATTCAGCGAAGCGTAAATCATTTACGTAAAGAAGAAACAACCGATTAAATGTTATAAGTATCGTTAGGAGGATATTAAGTTATGACGACTGAAACTTTGAACATTTCTGAAGCAGAACTTGTTGAGTATTCACAAGCCCAAAATGAACCTTCTTGGATGACAGAATTACGTAAAGAAGCGTTGAAACTAACTGAAACTTTAGAAATGCCAAAACCAGATAAAACTAAAATCACAAAATGGGATTTCGACTCATTTAAACAATTCGAAACAAAAGCTGAAACTTATCAAGATATCAGTGAAATTCCAGATTCAATTGAAAAAATCATTGATGTTGAAAAAACTGAAAACTTAGTGATTCAACACAATAATACACTTGCTTATACACGCGTTTCAGAAGAAGCGAAAAAAGACGGTGTAATTATTGAAGGCTTAGCAGATGCTTTAGTGAATCATGGAGATTTAGTTCAAAAATATTTGATGAAAGATGCGGTTAACGTAGATGAACACCGTTTAACAGCGTTGCATACTGCATTAATCAATGGCGGCTTATTCGTATATGTACCGAAAAATGTAGTCGTTGAACATCCAATTCAATATGTAGTTTTACATGATGATGAAAATGCAAGCTTCTTCAATCACGTTATTATTGTGACTGAACAAAGTGCAGAAGTGACTTATGTTGAAAACTACTTGTCAGATGCAAGTGGCGAAGGCAATCAAGTGAACATTGTTTCTGAAGTGATTGCTGGTGCGAACTCTAAAATCACTTATGGTGCAGTAGACTATTTAGATAAAGGTTTCACTAGCCATATTATTCGTCGTGGTATTACTGAAGCGGATGCATCAATTAACTGGGCACTTGGATTAATGAACAAAGGTAACCAAATTATTGATAACACAACTAATTTAATTGGGGACCGTTCTACAAGTGTATTAAAATCAGTAGCAGTAGGTACTGGAGATCAAAAATCAAATGTAACATCTAAAATCGTTCAATACGGTAAAGAAACAGATGGTTACATTCTTAAACACGGTGTAGTTGAAGAAGCAGCGACTATTATCTTTAATGGTATCGGTTATATCAAACACGGTGGTTCAAAATCAGTTGCGAACCAAGAATCACGTGTGTTAATGCTTTCTGAAAAAGCACGCGGAGATGCGAACCCAATTCTATTAATCGATGAAGATGACGTAGAAGCAGGTCACGCAGCTTCAGTTGGTCGTGTTGATGACGAACAACTTTACTATTTAATGAGTCGTGGTATTTCTCAACAAGAAGCTGAACGTTTAATTATTCATGGTTTCTTAGATCCAGTAGTAAGAGAACTGCCAATAGAAGATGTAAAACGTCAATTACGTGACGTTATTGAATTACGAGTATCAAAATAAAAAGTATAAGCTAGGCAGGAGAGATTAAAAACAGGAGGAAGTCAGCTGATGATATGTGCATCACTGCGTCGTATTCCTCCTTCTCTTTACGCTTTTGAATAACCTGTTCGCAGTCAATTATTATTCATTAAATCCTGTCAGCTTGTAAGTTATTTTGTACGACAAGTGATTATTAATGAAGAAAGGTCTGTGGATATAGTGGCCGAAACAACACTAAATGTTAATGAAGTTATTGAAGATTTTCCAATCTTGAAACAACAAGTCAATGGCAAACGCTTAGCTTATTTAGATACAACAGCGACAAGTCAAACACCACTTCAAGTAATCGAAGCGATTGACGATTATTATAAACGTTACAATTCTAATGTGCATCGTGGTGTACACACACTCGGCTCATTAGCAACAGATGGTTATGAAGGTGCACGCGAAACAGTAAGACGTTTCATTAATGCACGTTACTTTGAAGAAATTATTTTCACAAGAGGTACAACAGCTTCTATTAACTTAGTCGCACGTAGTTATGGTGATGCGAATGTTTCAGAAGGCGATGAAATTGTCGTAACTGAAATGGAACATCATGCTAACATCGTACCTTGGCAAGAATTAGCACGCCGTAAAGGTGCAACTTTAAAATTCATCCCGATGACAGAAACAGGTGAATTAAACATCGAAGATGTGAAAGCCACAATTAATGACAACACTAAAATTGTAGCGATTGCACATGTATCTAACGTTTTAGGTACAATCAACGATGTGAAAGAAATTGCGAAAGTTGCGCATGAACATGGTGCAATTATCAGTGTGGACGGTGCACAAGCAGCACCACACATGAAAATTGATGTGCAAGATTTAGATGTAGACTTTTACAGTTTCAGCGGACACAAAATGCTTGGTCCTACAGGTATTGGTGTCTTATATGGTAAACGCAGTCTGCTTAAAGATATGGAACCTATCGAATACGGCGGTGACATGATTGACTTCGTAGGTAAATATGAAGCAACTTGGACAGACTTGCCAACAAAATTCGAAGCAGGTACACCTTTAATTGCACAAGCTATTGGCTTAGCTGAAGCAATTAAATACCTTGAAAACATTGGTTTTGATGCGATTCATCAACATGAAAAAGAGTTGACTGAATATGCATACGAACAAATGGATGCGATTGAAGACTTAGAAATCTATGGTCCGCCAAAAGACAGACGTGCTGGTGTGATTACTTTCAACTTGAAAGACATTCATCCACATGACGTTGCGACGGCATTAGACACAGAAGGTGTTGCTGTACGTGCAGGACATCACTGTGCACAACCATTAATGAAATGGTTGAATCAATCTTCAACAGCAAGAGCAAGTTTCTATATCTATAATACAAAAGAAGACATTGATCAATTAATTTACGCTTTAAACCAAACGAAGGAGTTTTTCTCATATGAATTTTAATAATTTAGATCAACTATATAGATCTGTAATTATGGACCATTATAAAAATCCGAGAAACAAAGGTAAATTAGATAATGGCTCTTTAACTGTTGATATGAATAACCCAACATGCGGAGACCGAATTCACCTTACTTTCGATATTGTTGATGGCATTATTGAGGATGCTAAATTTGATGGTGAAGGTTGTTCAATTTCAATGTCTAGTGCATCTATGATGACTGAAGCAGTTAAAGGTCATTCGTTAAAAGAAGCATTAGAAATGAGTCAAGAATTTTCTAAAATGATGCTTGGCGAAGATTATGAATTAACTGAAGATATGGGAGATATTGAAGCATTACAAGGTGTTTCTCAATTCCCTGCACGTATTAAATGTGCAACACTTGCTTGGAAAGCTTTAGAAAAAGGTACTGTGGAACGTGAAGGTCAAGCAGATACTGATTCTGAAGAAAATGCAAAATAAGCACCCATAACGGGTAAAGAATAAGTAACTGGCAAGGTGGTTTCTAACTTGTCAGTTCCATGATAGACTGGTTTATACAAGTAGCAATATTCAATAGAATATTGTGAAAGCTATAAATCATCATGAAGTTCTATCAATTGATTGAAATATTGCCACGTGTCTATGTATCGTGTTGATTATATAAAAGGAGTGATTGAAATGGCTAAAAAAGCACCTGATGTTGGGGATTACAAATATGGTTTCCACGACGATGATGTGTCCATTTTCAGATCAGAACGCGGATTAACAGAAAATATCGTAACTGAGATTTCAAAAATGAAAGAAGAACCTCAATGGATGTTAGACTTCCGTCTAAAATCTTTAGAGTTATTCTATAAAATGCCAATGCCACAATGGGGCGGCGACTTGTCAGAGTTAAACTTTGACGATATCACTTACTATGTAAAACCTTCTGAACAAGCAGAACGTTCATGGGACGAAGTACCTGAAGAAATCAAACGTACTTTCGACCGTTTAGGTATTCCTGAAGCAGAGCAAAAATATCTTGCTGGGGTTTCTGCACAATATGAATCAGAAGTTGTTTACCAAAACATGGAAGCTGAATTAGAAGAGAAAGGTGTTGTCTTCAAAGACACTGACTCTGCATTACGTGAAAACGAAGAATTATTCAAAGAATACTTCGCTTCAGTAGTTCCAGCTGCAGATAACAAATTCGCAGCATTGAACTCAGCAGTATGGTCAGGTGGTTCATTCATTTATATTCCTAAGAATATTAAATTAGATACACCACTACAAGCATACTTCCGTATTAACTCAGAAAACATGGGTCAATTCGAACGTACTTTAATCATCGCTGATGAAGGTGCTTCAGTGCACTACGTTGAAGGTTGTACAGCACCTGTGTACACTACAAACTCACTACACTCAGCTGTAGTTGAAATCATTGTACACAAAGATGCACACGTTCGTTATACTACAATTCAAAACTGGGCTAACAACGTTTATAACTTAGTTACAAAACGTACTTTAGTTCATGAGAATGGTAACATGGAATGGGTTGACGGTAACTTAGGTTCTAAGTTGACTATGAAATACCCTAACTGTGTATTAGCTGGTGAAGGTGCGAAAGGAAGTACACTTTCAATCGCATTAGCTGGTAAAGGACAAGTTCAAGATGCGGGTGCGAAAATGATTCACTTAGCACCAAACACATCTTCAACTATCGTCTCAAAATCTATCTCAAAAGATGGCGGTAAAGTTGTTTACCGTGGTATCGTTAAATTTGGACGTAAAGCTAAACGTGCACGTTCAAACATCGAATGCGATACTTTAATCTTAGATAACAAATCAACTTCAGATACGATTCCTTATAATGAAATTATGAACGATGACATTTCATTAGAACACGAAGCGAAAGTATCTAAAGTATCAGAAGAGCAACTCTTCTACTTGATGAGCCGTGGTATTTCAGAAGAAGAAGCAACTGAAATGATCGTAATGGGCTTCATCGAACCATTCACAAAAGAACTACCAATGGAATATGCCGTTGAAATGAACCGTCTAATCAAATTCGAAATGGAAGGTAGTATTGGATAGCTATAAACCGCGTGGTTGTGCGATTCTTATAGTCGGAAGATGGATATTGATACCATTTTGATACCATTTACTCATCAAAAATGGCTATCGCATCATGCTTTTTCTGGGTGTATAAATGGCTGTAAGTGCCCATCGTTTCAGTGATTTGAGCGTGTCTCATGAGTGACTGTAAAACGAAAATATCTACACCATTATTCGCAAGGTATGATGCATAAGAATGTCTCAGCGTGTGTATGTTATAATGTGGGAAAGCCTTTTGAAATTTTTTATGAACATGACTATAATGTTTAGGTGCAATTCCACCGAAAATAAAATAACTACGTTCATCAAAATATTTGTTAGCTGCTTTTTCACGTTGGAAGCGATCAGCTAACATTTGGTTAATAAATTTAGGTAAGGGGACAATATCTTCAGAGCTTTCAGTTTTAGCTCTGGGGTATATAGTCCGATTAGAGATGTCCATAGTTTTGTCTATGGATATCTCTTTTTTATATTTATTAAAGTCTGTCCATACTAACGCCATTGCTTCTCCAATTCGCAAACCGGTATAAAACATCAACTTAAATAATTCTTGATAGTCTTGTTCCTCTACTTCTTTTACACGCTCATCAAATTCTTCTCTTAACATATACTTTGGTTTAGGTTTAACACGTGGAATCGGTTTAATTGAGATAGTAGGATCTATACGCAAACCGAAATATTTTTTAGCGTAGTTGATAACTACTTTGAAGCCAGACCATATTGTGCGTGCAGTGTTAGTGGAAGGGATGTTATCCATTAGATACTTTCGGAACTCTTGACACTGGTTCTGCGTAATCTTGTTTATATTAATATGTCCGAATTTATCTTTAAAGTGTCTATTGTATTCATTGATTTTACGCTTTTTAGTTTTAGGTCTTAGGTCGCTATGCTCTAAATAATGCTTGAACACATAGTCGAAGGTATTCGAATCGCTATAACCCTCATTAATATCATTTAAAAACGCAGCTTCTGCATATTTAGCTTCTCTTTTAGTACTGTAACCTCGTTTCATTTTACGCTTGTTATTACCGTAAACATCTTTATATCTGATAGAAAAATACCATTTGTTTGTACTATCGTCTTTATATACTGGCATTTTTACTCATTCCTCCTCAAAAAAGGTAAAAAAATAATAAGGGTACGGTGGT